>JAEHDO010000487.1 GCA_016880375.1 Betaproteobacteria bacterium
TCGAGGTGGCGGCGGGTGAGATGGTCTGCCTGATCGGCGCCAACGGCGCCGGCAAGACCACCACGCTGAAGGCGCTGGCACGCCTGTTGCCTGCGCGCGGCGCCATCCATTACGGCGGCCACAGCATTTTGCACCGCCCCGCGCATGCGCTCATCGGCGAGGGCATGACGCTGGTGCCGGAGGGGCGCGGCGTCTTCGCACGGCTGACGGTCGCGGAGAATCTCGGCATGGGCGCCTACTCGCGCCGCGACCGCGCCGAAATCGGCGCCGACCTCGACCGCGTCTATGGCCTGCTGCCGCGCCTGAAGGAGCGGGCGAAGCAGCTCGCCGGCACGCTCTCCGGCGGCGAGCAGCAGATGCTGGCCATCGGCCGCGCGCTGATGAGCCGTCCCAGACTGCTGCTGCTCGACGAGCCCTCGATGGGCCTGGCGCCGATCATGGTGCAGAAGGTGTTCGAGGTGATCCGCTCCGTTGCCGTACAGGGCGTGACCATCCTGCTCGTCGAACAGAATGCCAGGCTGGCGCTGTCGGTGGCCTCGCGCGGCTACGTCATGGAAAGCGGCGTCGTCACGCTCGCCGACACGGCGCCGGCGCTGCTAGCCAACCCGAAAGTGCGTGAAGCATATCTTGGAGAATAGACCATGCCGAGCGAAGAACAGGTGCGCGAAGCCCTGCGCAGCGTGATCGACCCGGAAGCGGGCATGAACATCGTCGACCTCGGCCTCATCTATAGGATCGACGCAATGACGGACCGTGTCGCCATCGAGATGACCATGACGACGCCGGCCTGCCCTGTCGGGCCCATGCTGGTGGACCAGGTCCGGGATGCGGTTCGCGCCATCGCGCCGAATGCGGAGATCGCCGTGGAACTGGTGTGGGAACCGCCCTGGCACGCCGGATTGATGTCCGAGCGCGCCAAGAAGCATTTCGGATGGTGATGGCACGCGACATTCGGCCGGCGCTGCGCCTGCCGCTGCTGATCCTCGGCTTCGCCAGCCTGATCATCGGGGTGGCGGCCGGACTGCTGCGGCTGGGCTGGGCCGTGCCGCTTCCGGCCAGCGAGTTGGCCGCCTTCCACGGTCCGCTCATGATCAGCGGCTTCTTCGGCACGGTGATCAGCCTCGAGCGCGCCGTGGCACTGGCGCAGCGCTGGGCCTATCTCGGCCCGCTGGCCGCCGGTGCGGGCGGACTGGCCCTGATTCTCGGGGCGCCGCCCGCCGCAGCCCAGGCGCTGCTTGCCCTCGGCAGCGCGGTGCTGCTCGCCGGCTCGGTGTCGGTCTTCCTGCGCCAGCGCGCCTTGTTTACCTTCACGCTGGCCGCCGGCGCGGCGAGCTGGCTCGCAGGCAACCTGCTCTGGCTGGCCGGTTTCTCGCTACTCGAGGTGGTGCCGTGGTGGGCCGGCTTCCTGGTGCTGACCATCGCCGGCGAGCGGCTGGAACTGTCGCGCTTCCTGCCGCCCTCGCCGATGGCGCAGCGTGTGTTCATCGGCGTCCTGGCGGGACTGACTTTTGGCATGGCGTTCCAGCCGCAGGTTTTCGGCGCGGCATTGCTGGTGCTGGCCCTGTGGTTGCTGCGGCAGGACATCGCCCGGCGCACGGTAAAGGACACGGGGCTGACGCGCTTCATCGCCGTCTGCCTGCTCTCGGGCTATGCCTGGCTGGCGTTGTCCGGCGCCATCATGCTCGCGGCAGGGCTGGCGCCGGGCAGCCTCGCCTACGATGCGTCGCTGCATGCCCTGATGCTGGGCTTCGTCTTCTCGATGGTGTTCGGCCACGCGCCGATCATCTTCCCGGCCGTGCTGCGCGTGGCGGTGCCCTACCATCCGCTGTTCTACGCACCGCTGGCGCTACTGCACCTGTCGCTGGCCGTGCGCCTGGCAGGGGATCTGGCCGGAGTGGCGGACTGGCGCAGCCTGGGCGGCCTGCTCAACGCGCTGGCGCTTGCCGCCTTCATCCTGAACACGATCGCCGCCGTGGTCCGCGGCAAACTGAAAACCCGGTCCGGCGGCTAGCCCGGCGCTTCGGCGAGATTGATGCCGCCCCCCGGCTGACGGGGGCCATCATGGATTCCGCGAGTCCGCCGCAAAAGTGAAGGCGTCGGCAAAAAACTCCTCTTCCTTCAGGCCGCAGCGGTAGACCAGATCGTGCCGCGCCGCCTCGATCATCGCCGGCGCCCCGCAGGCATAAACCTGGTGGCCGGAGAGATCGGGGAAATCGTCCATGACCGCCCGATGCACCAATCCGCGACGGCCGCTCCAGCCATCGGCAGCCGCTGGCTCGGACAGCACGGGCACGTAGCCGAAGCCCTTGCGGCTTGCCGCCCAGGCCTCCGCCAGCCCATTGAGGTAGAGGCCCGGCCGGTCGCGGGCGCCCCAGTAGAGCGTCATCGGCCGCTCTGATTTCTGGTGGAAGGCATGCTCGACGAGGGCCTTGATCGGCGCGAAGCCGGTGCCGCCGGCCAGCAGGATGACCGGCTTCGGGCTTTCCTCGCGCAGGAAAAAGTCCCCATGCGGACCCTCCAGGCGCAGGATGTCGCGCTCCTTCATGGCCTCGAAAACACGGGAGGTGAAATGCCCGCCCGGCACCAGGCGCACATGCAACTCCAGGGCCTCGTCACTTTGCGGCGCATTGGCGATGGAAAAGCTGCGGCGGCGGCCGTCCTTCAACAGGATGTCGATGTACTGGCCGGCCAGAAACTGCAGGCGCTCGCAGGCGGGCAGCTTGAGCTGCAGCAGCATCACGTCGGGCGCCAGGCAAGCCATCTTCTGCACACGGCAGGGCAGCGTCCTCACCGGGACGTCGCGCACGGCTCTCACTTCGCGCGATTCTATGACGAGGTCGGAAAGCGGCCGCGCGCAGCAAAACAGGGCGTAGCCCCTCGCCACCTCGTCATCGGTGAGCGCCCCTTCCGTATAGGGACCGCGGTCGACCTGCCCCGACACCACGCGGCCCTTGCAGGCGCCGCAGGCGCCGTTGCGACAGCCGTAAGGCAGGTGGATGCCGGCCTCCAGCGCGGCGCGCAAAAGGGTGTTGCCGGGCTCGACGTCAAATTGATGGCCGCTGGGCTCGATGCTGATGCGATGGGGCATGACTGAAGGGTGAATCCGTGGCTGACTGTTAAAATGCGCGGGTGCAACGATTGCTCATCATTGGCTGCGGCGACATCGCGCGGCGCGCCCTTCCCTGGCTGGTCAAGCATTACCGCGTCTACGCCGCGGTTCGCTCGGATGCGCGCCTTCGCGAATTGCGCGCGCTGGGCGTCACGCCGCTGCGCGCCGACCTGGACAAGCCGAATTCTCTGAAGCGCCTGGCCGGCATCGGCAATCTGGTCCTGCATTTCGCGCCGCCGCAGGAAACCGGCGCGGTGGATAGGCGCACGCGGGCGCTGCTGGCAGCGCTGTCGACCGGAAAAATTCTACCACGCCGCTTCATCTACATCAGCACCACCGGCGTCTACGGGGATTGCGGCGGGGCATGGGTTTCGGAGGAGCGCCCGGTGCATCCGCAGACCCCCAGGGCGCGGCGGCGCGCCGATGCGGAAACGCGGCTGCGCCGCTTCGGGCGCAGTCGTCGCGTCGCCGTCTCCATCCTGCGCGCGCCGGGCATCTACGCCGTCGACCGCCTGCCGCTGTCTCGGCTCGAGCGCGGCCTGCCCCTCCTGCTGGAAACGGAGGACATCTACACCAATCACATTCACGCCGACGATCTGGCCAGCATTGCGCGGCGCGCACTCTCGCACGGCCGGCCGGGGCGGATTTACAATGCCTCGGACGAATCAGTCCTGAAAATGGGAGAGTACTTTGACCTGATCGCGGAACGCCTCGGCCTGCCTCGGGCACCGCGATTGCCGCGCAAGGACGTCGAGCAGCGCCTGTCCCCCGCAATGCTGTCCTTCATGGGGGAATCGCGCCGCCTGACGAACCGTCGCCTCAGGCGCGAACTGGGCGTGCGGCTGAAATATCCCGATGTCGCCACCGCGCTTGGCGGCTTGTTACCGGAGGTTGCCTGACATGTTGTGGATCAAGTGGCTGCATATCGTTTTCATGGTGACCTGGTTCGCCGGCCTGTTCTACCTGCCGCGGCTGTTCGTCTACCATGCCATGAGCGAGGATGCGCCGAGCCGCGAACGCTTCAAGGTCATGGAGCGCAAGCTCTACTACGGCATCATGGCGCCGGGCGCGATCATTACCGTCGGGCTGGGCCTGTGGCTGTGGCTGGGCTACGGGCCCTGGGGCTACTGGATACACGCCAAGTTCGCGCTGGCGCTGGTGTTGATCGCCTATCACCTTTATTGCGGCAAGCTGCTGAAGGATTTCGCCCTGGACCGCAACACCAAATCCCACGTCTGGTTCCGCTGGTTCAACGAGTTTCCGGTGCTGATCCTCTTTGCCGCCGTCTGGCTCGTGCTGTTCAAGCCGTACTGATGGAGCACTTCTTCGCCACCTGCCCGCGCGGGCTCGAAGCGCAACTGGCGGGCGAACTGGACATGGCCGGCGCCGTGCGCATCGAGGCCGTCGCCGGCGGCGTCGGCTTCGCCGGCAGCTGGGAGTCCTGCTATCGCGCCAACCTGTGGAGCCGCATCGCCACGCGCATTCTCTGGCGCGTGGCCCACGGCCCCTACCAGCGAGAAGAGGATATCTACCGGCTGGCCCACGACGTGCCCTGGCACAAGCGCTTCGCCGTGCGGCGCACGTTGCGTGTTTATATGACGGCCATCCGCAGCCCCTTGCGCAGCCTGGACTTCATCACCCTGCGCATCAAGGATGCGGTCTGCGACCGCTTTCGTGCGGAAACCGGCGAACGGCCCAGCGTGGACACCGCCGAGCCGAACGTACGCATCCACGCATTCCTCAGCGACCGCGAGGCGACGCTTTATCTCGATACCTCGGGCGAGCCGCTCTACAAGCGCGGCTTCAAGTACGCCTCCGTCGAGGCGCCCCTCAAGGAAAACCTGGCCGCCGGCATCCTCATGCTTGCAGGCTGGCAACCGGGCACGCCGCTGCTCGATCCGATGTGCGGCTCGGGCACCTTCCTGCTTGAGGCGGCCCTGATCGCCCACGACATCGCGCCGGGGCTGGCACGCAAGTTCGGCTTTTTCCGCCTGGACAATTTCGATGCGGCGCTTTGGCAGAAGCTCCTGACAGAAGCGGAAGCGCGCAAACAGCCGTTCGTTGCGCAGCCGATCTTCGGCAGCGACATCAGCCAGGACCAGGTGGAGCGGGCGCGGCAGAATCTCGCCGCGGCGGGAATGCACGAGTGCGTGCGGCTTGAGCGTGCCGACCTGCTGCAGCGCAGCCCGCCGGCGGCAGATGGCGTACTGGTCGCCAACCCGCCCTACGGCATACGCCTGGAGGAACAGGAATGGCTGGCGGCGTTTTATCCGAGGCTGGGCGATGCCCTGAAGCAACGCTTCGCCGGCTGGCGCTGCTATTTCATCTCCGCCGATCCGCAACTGCCCAAGCAGATCGGGCTGAAGGCCTCGCGGCGCACGCCGCTTTTCAACGGCGCGCTGGAATGCCGCCTGCTGGAATACAGGATCATCGCCGGCCCGATGCGCCGGAAAGCCGGATAGCCGGGCTAAAGCCCGGCCTACACGATGTCGAGGTGTTGTATGCCGGCGGCGAGGTCGCGATCCTTGGCTTCCTTGCCGTGCAGCTTGATGGACAGGCGCAGGTCGTTCACCGAGTCGGCGTTGCGCAGCGCATCCTCGTAGCTGATCTTGCCGGCTTCGTAGAGATCGAACAGGGACTGGTCGAAGGTCTGCATGCCCAGCTCACGCGACTTCTTCATGATCTCCTTGATCTCGTGCACCTCGCCCTTGAAGATCAGGTCGGAAATGAGCGGCGAGTTGAGCATGACCTCGAATGCCGCTGCGCGCCCCTTGCCGTCCTTCATCGGGATCAGCCGCTGCGAGACGAAGGCGCGCACATTGAGCGAGAGGTCCATCAGCAGCTGCTGGCGCCGCTCTTCCGGGAAGAAGTTGATGATGCGATCGAGTGCCTGGTTGGTGCTGTTGGCGTGCAGCGTGGCCATGCACAGGTGGCCGGTCTCTGCGAAGGCGATGGCATGGTCCATCGTCTCGCGGTCGCGGATCTCGCCCATCAGGATGACGTCCGGGGCCTGGCGCAGGGTATTCTTCAGCGCCGCCTCCCAGGTGTCGGTGTCGATGCCGACCTCACGCTGCGTGACGATGCACTTCTTGTGCTCGTGCACGTACTCGATCGGGTCCTCGACGGTGATGATGTGGCCGTAGCTGTTCTCGTTGCGGTAATCCACCATTGCGGCGAGGGAGGTCGATTTGCCTGTGCCGGTGCCGCCGACGAGGATCACCAGCCCGCGCTTGGTCATGGCGATATCCTTGAGCACGGGCGGCAGCTGCAGGCTTTCGAAGGTGGGGATGGTCGTCGCGATCGTGCGCAGCACCACGCCGATGCGCGCCTGCTGCACGAAGGCGTTCACGCGGAAGCGGCCGATGCCTGCAGGGCTGATGGCGAAATTGCACTCCTTGGTAGATTCAAATTCCGACGCCTGCTTGTCGTTCATGATGGCGCGCGCCAGCTCTGCGGTGTGCTGCGGCGTCAGATTCTGGTTCGACTGCGGTGTGATCTTGCCGTCCACCTTGATGGCGGGCGGGAAGCCGGCAGTGATGAACAGGTCCGAACCCCTCTTCTGCGCCATCAGGCGCAGCAGGTCGTACATGAACTTGAGTGCCTGGTCTCTTTCCATGGCTGTCTCCTGTCAAGCCAGCTTCATTTGCTTA
Organism: Betaproteobacteria bacterium; assembly: GCA_016880375.1. Taxonomy (GTDB): domain Bacteria; phylum Pseudomonadota; class Gammaproteobacteria; order Burkholderiales; family Rhodocyclaceae; genus Desulfobacillus. Next base: position 6,760 of record JAEHDO010000487.1, read on the forward strand.
GCTGGCAGAATTGTGGCTGCCGCCGATGCTTCGCATCTTAACCTGCCTGCGGCAGGTTAGTGTCCGCCGCAATTTCGCAGGCTGAATTCAGTTCAGCCTGCGAAATTGTCCTTGTTCGCTGCCTTGGTCCTCGCTTCCGACGCAGAAACAATATTGCGGCGGACCAGATCGGCCAGGTTCTGGTCCAGCGTCTGCATGCCCATGGCCTGGCCGGTCTGGATGGCCGAATACATCTGGGCGATCTTGGATTCCCGAATCAGGTTGCGGATGGCCGGCGTGCCGATCATGATCTCGTGCGCCGCCACCCGGCCCTGGCCGTCCTTGGTCTTGAGCAGGGTCTGCGAAATGACGGCGCGCAGCGATTCGGACAGCATTGCGCGGACCATTTCCTTTTCCGCCGCCGGAAAGACGTCGATGACGCGGTCGATGGTCTTGGCGGCCGAGCTGGTGTGCAGCGTGCCGAACACCAGGTGGCCGGTTTCGGCCGCAGTCAAGGCCAGGCGGATGGTCTCCAGGTCGCGCATCTCGCCGACCAGGATGACGTCCGGATCCTCGCGCAGCGCGCTGCGCAATGCGTTGTTGAAGGACAGCGTGTGCGGCCCCACCTCGCGCTGGTTGATCAGGCATTTCTTCGATTCATGCACGAATTCGATCGGGTCCTCGACGGTGAGGATGTGGCCGTGCTCGTTTTCGTTGATGTAGTTGACCATCGCCGCCAGGGTGGTCGACTTGCCCGAGCCGGTCGGTCCGGTCACCAGCACGACGCCGCGCGGATACTCGGAAATCTCCTGGAAGATCTTCGGGCAGTTGAGCTCCTCCAGCGACAGCACCTTCGAGGGAATGGTGCGGAACACGGCGCCGGCGCCACGTTGCTGCACGAAGGCATTGACGCGGAAGCGGGCCAGGTTGGGGATGGCAAAGGAGAAGTCGCACTCCAGGTTCTCCTCGTAATGCTTGCGCTGGCCGTCGTTCATGATGTCGTACACCATGCTGTGTACGTCCTTGTGCTCCATCGGCGGCAGGTTGATGCGCCGCACATCGCCGTGCACGCGGATCATCGGCGGCAATCCCGAGGAAAGGTGCAGGTCGGAGGCCTTGTTCTTGACGGAGAATGCCAGCAGTTCGGTAATGTCCATTTGGTGTTTCCGTGGCGCCTTACGTTGGCAAAGGGGCGAAAGGGGGCGGTGGCGCGATGATATACTTGCCCCGATTTTTCAGGGCATTATGACAACAATTTCCACCAACTTGCAAGCCGTAAGGGCGCGCATCGCCGCAGCGGCGCAATTGGCGGGACGAGCGGTCGAAGACATCCTTCTGCTGGCCGTCAGCAAGACCTTCCCGCCTGAGCGTATCCGCGAGGCCGCGCAGGCCGGTCAGTTCGCTTTCGGCGAGAACTATCTGCAGGAAAGCCAGGGGAAAATTGCCGCGCTGGCCGATCTCGGGCTGGAATGGCATTTCATCGGCCCCCTGCAGAGCAACAAGACCCGCCCGGTCGCCGAGCATTTCGCCTGGGTGCATGGCGTCGAGCGGCTGAAAATCGCCGAGCGCCTGGCCGAGGCGCGCGGCGCCGAACGGCCACCTCTGCAGGTTTGCATACAGGTGAATGTCAGCGGCGAGGCCAGCAAGAGCGGCGTCAGCCCCGGCGAGACGGCGGCGCTGGCGCAGGCGGTGGCGGCGCTGCCGAATCTCCAGCTGCGCGGCCTGATGGCCATTCCGGAGCCGACGGACGACATGCCGCTGGCGCGACAGCGCTTCGCCTTGCTGCGCGAGTTGCGCGATGCGCTCAACAGATCGGGAATGGCGCTGGATACACTTTCGATGGGCATGTCGCACGATCTGGAAGCGGCCATCCTTGAAGGCGCCACCATCGTGCGGGTAGGCACGGCCATTTTCGGAGAGAGAACATGAAAATCACCTTCATCGGCGGCGGCAACATGGCCAACGCCCTCATCGGCGGCCTGCTCAAGCAGGGCATCCCTTCCGCCGACATCCAGGTCGTCGAGCCGCTGGCGGAAAACCGCGAACGCCTGGCCGGCGCCTTCGGCATTGCCTGCCGGCCGGCGACGGATGCGGCGACTCTCGATAGCAACGTGCTGGTGCTGTCGGTCAAGCCGCAACAGATGCGCGAGGCGCTGGCGCCCCTCGTCGGCAAGCTGGCGGGCCAGCTCGTCATCAGTATTGCCGCCGGTATGCGGCTGAAGGATATAGCGCGCTGGCTGGGCGGCTATTCGAAGCTGGTGCGAACCATGCCGAATACGCCGGCCCTGATCGGCGCCGGCATCACAGGCCTTTACGCCGATCCGACCATCGACGGGGAAGCGCGGCGCCAAACCGAACTGATCCTCGGCGCCGTCGGCAAAACACTGTGGATCGCCGATGAGGCCTTGATGGACGCGGTCACCGCGGTGTCTGCAAGCGGTCCGGCCTATGTTTTCTATTTCATCGAAGCGTTGCGCGATGCGGCGCGCACACTGGGGTTTTCGGAGGACCAGGCGCGGTTGCTGGCGATCGAAACCGTCGTCGGCGCCGCCGCGCTGGCAGCGAACAGCACGGAGGATGTCGCCGTACTCAGGCAGCGCGTCACCTCGAAGGGCGGCACTACCGAAGCGGCGCTGAATTCGCTGAATGCGGATGATTTCAAGGCGGCCATCCTGCGGGCCGTCAAGGCGGCCGATGCGCGCGGCCGGGAGTTGGGTGATGTGCTGGGGAAGGACTGAGCCGTGCTGACCAACCTGCTGCTGCTGATCCTCGAAGCCGTCACCGGCTTCTTTGTTTTCCTCCTGCTGATCCGCTTCTACATGCAATGGCTGCGGGTTTCCTTCCGCAACCAGCTCGGCCAGTTCGTCGTCACCGTCACCGACTGGCTGGTGCGTCCCGCCCGGCGGGTCCTTCCAGGTCTCTTCGGGCTGGACATGCCGAGCCTGGCCGCGGCGCTGGTCCTGCACAGCGCTTACCTGACGCTCGCCTTCTGGCTGAAGCGCTTCTCCTTCGGCGCCCATGCCGGCATCGCCGCGGCCGCGATCGTTGCCATCGCCGTCGTCGAGCTGCTGCGCTTTTCCGTATATCTCCTCATCATCATCGTGCTGGTTTCGGCAGTGCTCTCCTGGGTCAGCCCGCATGCCCCGCTGGCCCCGATGTTCAACAGCCTTTCGCGCCCCTTCCTGCGGCCGTTCCAGCGGTTGATCCCCCCCATCGCCCGCGTGGATCTCTCGCCCCTGATCCTGCTGCTGTTGCTGCAGATCATCCTGGTGCTGCTCGCCTGGCTGCGCGTGCAGCTGATCCCGCTCATCGCATGAGAACAGCCTGGCTCAGGCAGGATGCGCCTGGAAGCCACACCATCAACCTGCACGTTCAGCCTGGTGCCAAGAGGACTGAAATCGCCGGCTTGCATGGCGGGGCGCTGAAGGTCCGCCTGGCCGCCCCGCCGGTGGACGGCAAGGCGAATGCCTCCCTGGTCGCGTTTCTGGCAGAACAACTGGATGTGCCGCGGTCACAGGTGGAACTGATCAGCGGCGCGACTTCCCGGCAGAAGCGGCTGCGGGTAAGAGGCGCCTCTACCCAGGCCGTGGCGGAATTTTTGTCTAGGGCGGAGGAAACTTCAAGGCTGGGCTAGCCCTGGCGTCCGTTTTCGAACGCCACATGCCCCTCGATCAGCGTGCAGCACACCCGGCCCGGCAGTTCCTGGCCCAGAAAGGGAGTGTTCTTGCCCTGGCTCCTCAACGACTCGCGCGTCACCCGGAAGCTGCCGCGCGGATCGAAGATGCAGACGTCCGCAACCGCACCAGCGGCCAGCGTACCCGCCGAAAGGCCAAGAACGCGCGCCGCATCGCAGGTGATGCGCGCCAGCGCCTGGCCCAGCGGGAGCTTCATCTCTCCGGCCCATTTCAATGTCAACGGCAGCAGCAGCTCCAGCCCGGTGGCACCGGGCGCGGCCTCGCCGAAGGGAGCCTGCTTGGCATCGTCGTCAACCGGTGCATGATCGGAACAGAGCGCATTGATGGCCCCCGCTGCGAGGCCGCGCCGCAGCGCTTCGCGGTCGCGCCCATCGCGCAACGGGGGGGCAAGCCGGGCGTGCGGGTTGAAGTAGCCGATGTCGGCGTCGGAGAGATGCAGGTGGTTGATCGAAACGTCGCAGGTGGCGGCAATGCCGCTGGCGCGCGCGGCGACGATCATCTCCAGGGCCGCGGCGCTGGAGATGCGCGTGATGTGAATGCGTACGCCGGTATCCCGCGCCAGTTGCAGGATGGCGGACAGGGCTATGGTCTCGGCGCTCACCGGGATGCCGGGCAGGCCCAGCCGCGTCGCCACCTCGCCGTCGTGGGCGACACCTTCCTTGCCGAGGAAGGGATCCTGCGCCTGCAGCCACACCGGAAAATCGAAGGTGGCCGCATACTGCATCGCGCGCATCAAGACCAGCGTGTCCACCACCGGTGCTTGCGCCTGGCCGAAGGCAACACACCCGGCCTCGTACAGTTCGGCCATTTCAGTCAACCGCTCACCGGCAAGGCCAAGCGTGAGCGCACCCACCGGGTAGACATGGGCGAAACTGGGGTGGCGTGCGCGATGTTTGAGCATTTCGACCAGACCCGGCTCATCGAGCGGCGGATCGGTGTCCGGCGGGCAGGCGAGGCTGGTGACGCCCCCTGCTGCTGCCGCGGCCATTTCCGATTCCAGCGTGGCCTTGTATTCGAAGCCGGGCTCGCGCAGGCGGGCTGACAGGTCGACCAGTCCGGGGCAGACAACCCGTCCCGTCGCATCGATGACGCGGTTGGCGGCGAATCCTTCGGGGGCGGCACCGACCGCGGCAATCCTGCCGGCGGCGATGAAGAGATCAGCCTGCGCGTCAATGCCTTTGGCAGGGTCGATCAGGCGGCCGTTTTTGATGTGGATCTTCATCAGCTCACCCTCCCGCCAGCATGCTCATCACTGCCATGCGCACGGCAATGCCGAAAGTCACCTGCGGCAGGATCACCGCATGGGGGCCGTCGGCGACGGCGGAATCAATCTCAACGCCGCGATTCATCGGTCCCGGATGCATCACGATGGCGTCGGGCCGGGCGCATTCAAGCTTGTCCGCAGTGAGGCCGTAGTACTTGAAGAATTCCTGCGGACTGGGCAGGAGCGCTCCCTGCATGCGCTCGTTCTGCAGGCGCAGCATCATCACCACGTCGACATCCTTGAGTCCGGCGCGCATGTCGTGAAAAACGCGCACGCCGAGCTTGTCGACATCGGTCGGAATCAGCGTTTTCGGCCCGATCACCCGGACTTCTGGCACTCCCAGCGTGATCAGCGCGTGGATCTGCGAACGGGCCACGCGCGAATGCAGCACGTCACCGACGATCGCCACCACCAGGTTGGCGAAGGTCTTTTTGTAATGGCGAATGGTGTACATGTCGAGCAGGCCCTGCGTCGGGTGGGCGTGCCTTCCGTCGCCGGCATTGATGACGTGTATGTGCTCCAGGCCCATTGCCGCCAGGTGCTGGGCGATCAGGAAAGGCGCGCCGCTCGATGCATGCCGCACGACGAACATGTCGGCCTGCATGGCGCAGAGATTGTCCACCGTGTCGAGCAGCGTCTCCCCCTTCGAGGTGGAGGAGGTGCTGATGTTGAGATTGATGACGTCGGCCGACAGTCTTTTTGCGGCAATCTCGAAAGTGGTTCGGGTGCGCGTCGAACTCTCGAAAAAGAGGTTGAAGACGCTCTTGCCGCGCAGCAGAGGCAGCTTCTTCACTTCGCGCTCGGCCACTTCGCTGAAGGGTGCTGCCGTGTCGAGGATGGTGGAAAGGATCTCCCGCGGCAGGCCGTCGATGGTGAGCAGGTGCTGCAGGCCGCCGTTCTTGTTGAGTTGCGGATTACGCATCGATCAGCCTCAGGGTCAGGAGACCCGCCTCGCTGCGCTCCAGCTGGAGATTCCTGCCGGGCTCGACCTGCAGCGTCTGCGCCGCCCAGCGCGGGCAGACCGGCAGCTCGCGTCCGCCCCGGTCGATCAGCACGGCAAGGTCGATGCGCGCCGGTCGGCCGTAGTCGAAGATCTCGTTCATGGCCGCCCGTATGGTGCGGCCGGTGTAGAGCACGTCATCGACGATGATGATCGGCCGGTCATTCACCTCGAAGGGAATGTCCGACGACTTGATCTGGGGATGCAGTCCGCTGCGGCTGAAATCGTCGCGATAGAAGGAGACGTCGAGACGGCCGAGCGGCGTTTTCAGGCCGAGGGCAGCATGCAGACGTTCGGCCACCCAGACGCCACCGGTGTGGATGCCGACCAGGGCCGAGTCCGGAGGCAATCCCGGGCGCAGGCTGTCCGCCAGGGCAACGCAAAGCCGTTCGGCATCAGGCAGCATCAAAATAATCCTGCAGGATGTGCCGGGCTGCCAGGGCGTCGACCCGCTTCTTGCGCGTCTTCCAGTCAAGCCCGGCTTCGCGCAACTCGGCATCCGCGGCGGCCGAAGTCAGCCGCTCGTCGATCAGCGTCACGAGCAGGCCGAAACGGCCATGCAACTGGTTGGCGAAACGGCGGCAACGCGCAGTCATCGCGTGTTCGGCGCCATCCATGGAAAGCGGCAAGCCGACCAGCAGCAGGGCCGGCTGCCACTCTTCGATGAGCCGGGCAATCGCCGCGAAGCGTGCCTCGTTGGTTTCCGCCTCGATGGTGGTCAGGGCATTCGCCCGCCCGAGCAGGGTTTCGCCGACGGCAACGCCGATGCGCTTCAAGCCGAAATCGAATGCCAGGACGGTGCCGCTGGCGGGCGGCCGGAAGGGGGGTGAGGGATGAGGTGAAACCATCAAAAACGGCATTCTACTCCTGAATGCCGTCGCTTCGGCCATTTCAGGCATGACCCGCCACGTCGGACAGGTTGGCCAGGTCGAATCCGAGCAGCTGCATCGCCGCCGGCAGGCGTTCTTCCGGCGGCAGGCCGAAGATGATCTGGGCATCGGCAGGCACGGTAAGCCAGGCATTTTGCGCCAGTTCGTGCTCGAGCTGGCCGGCGGCCCAGCCGGCATAGCCGAGCGAAACGATGAATTCTTCCGGTTCTCCGGCGCTGCCGACCGACTGCAGAATGTCGCGCGAACTGGTCAGGCCCAGCTCATCCTGCACCGAAAGCGTGGCCTGCCATTTGCCGACGGGCCGGTGCAGCACGAAGCCGCGCTCGGTCTGGACGGGGCCGCCGAACATCACCGGCAATGCAGCGAAGCGCTCCGCCTCCAGGGGAATGTCGATGCGCTCGAAGAGTGCCTCCAGGGTCATGTCGAGCGGCCGGTTGATGACGATGCCGAGCGCCCCCTGCTCGTTGTGTTCGCAGATGTAGGTCAGGGTACGGGAAAAATTCGGGTCGACCATGGCGGGCATGGCGATCAGAAAATGGTGCGTGAGATTGACGTCTTGCTGGACCACGACGGCATTGTAATCCGCGCCACCGCCGGCGTCCAAGACCGGCGCGCTTCAGGCTGGGCTGGCCGCCCCGTGGCGGGTATAGCCGGCAACCAGTCCAAGCAGTTCGTCTTCCTGGTAGGGCTTGCCGAGATAGTGATTGACGCCGATTTCCTTGGCGTAGTTGCGATGCTTGTCCGCCGTTCTGGAGGTAATCATGATGATCGGCACGTCCTTCAGGCGTGCATCGGCGCGCACGTTGCGCGTCAGGTCGAAACCGTCCATGCGCGGCATTTCGATATCGACCAGCATGACATCCGGCACGACATCCAGCAATTGCTCCAGGGCGTCTACGCCGTCCTTGGCAGTCAAAACGTGGTAGCCCTCCCGGGAGAGGAGCCGTCCGGCGATCTTGCGCACCGTCAGGGAGTCATCGACCACCA
>JAEHDO010000488.1 GCA_016880375.1 Betaproteobacteria bacterium
CTCGGGGGCGTGGGGGGGGGGGGGTGGGGGACAGGCCGTTCCCCCCTCTCCCCGACCCTCTCCCCCGTGCCGGGGGAGAGGGAGAATGGTTTATGCCCGACCGGACATGGCTTGCGCCATGGCCGGGTGGCGGCCTTCGGCGAGGCTCTTGATGAAGCCGGCGTTCTTCTCCACCGTGCTTTCGATGTGCGCCACCTGCTCGGGTTCGAGGTGGCGGTACTTGCCGAGGACTTCCAGGTAGGCGTCGATCGGCAGGGCGTCGTCGAGCGAACGCGACAGGCGCAGGCCGTCGCGCGGATTGAACTCCCACAGCATGACGAAGTTCGTCTCGACGGCCTTCCGCGCCACCTCGATGTTCTCCTGCGAGGGAAAGCGCCAGCCGGTGGTGCACGGCGAGTAGATGTGCAGGTAGGCGAAGCCGCGCTTCGAGGCGGCGATGGCCTTGTCGAGCTTGTCGTAGAGGTCTTCCATGAAGGCGGTGGAGGCCGTGGCGACGTACTCGCAGTTGTGCATCATCATCAGCAGGGGCATGTTCTTGGCGTCCTGCGTCTTGCCGTGGCCGCGCTCGCCCACCGGCGTGGTGGAGGTCCACGCGCCGAAGGGCGTGCAGCTCGAGCGCTGCATGCCGGTGTTCATGTAGCCCTCGTTGTCCACGCAGATGAAGAGGATCTGCTCGCCGCGCTCGGCGGCGCCGGAGAGCGACTGGAAGCCGACGTCCGATGCCCCGCCGTCGCCGGCCAGCGCCACGGCGTTCACCTCGCGGCCCTGGCGCTTGTAGTGGCGCTTGACGCCGGTGAGCATGGAGGCGGTGTTGGTGAGCAGCGGGTGGAACACCGGCACCTTGGTGCCGGTCAGCCCGTTGTAGCCGACCGAGCCCATGCCGGGGATGCAGCCCGGCGGCGTGGCCAGCACGGTGTCGGGGCCGATGCGGCGCAGGGCATGGCGCATGATCAGTTCGGTGTTGCAGCCCTGGCAGCCTGCGAGGCCCGGCACGAAGAGGTCTTCCAGGTCGCCGACCTCGTTGTAGATGTTGGCGGTGGTGAGGTAGTTCAACGCGCCACGGTCGCACGCCTTGACGCAGGCCGGATCGCCGCCGCAGCTGTCGCACTTGACGACGTGGCCGGCCGCGGCGTTGTAGACGATGCCGCCGAAGGCGCAGCCGACGGTGCACAGCAGGCAGTTCACGCACTTCGAGCCGTCCCAGTTTATTGTGCCGTCGCCGGCGTCCTTGGCCAGCGCCGCCGCCGGGCAGTTGGCGACGCATTTCGGGTCGCCGCACTGGCGGCACATCGCCAGTTCGAAGCTGTCGCCATCGGCGACGATCTGGATGCGGGAATTGAGGATGTCGGCGTTGCCGGCCTTGGCCGTGGCGCAGGCCGTCATGCAGGCGTTGCAGCCGTCGCAGTGCTCGGGCTTGAAGGCTATCGTATTGAATGCGCCCATGCTTATCTCCAGGTGCGCGACATGAGAATGCGCGCGGTTTTCTGCGGATCGGCGATGAAGGCCTCGCGCACGGACGAGAGATCGATGCGGCGCAGGATCAGCTCCCACATCACGCCCGGGTCGAAGGGCACGTTGATGCCGAAGATGCCGGTCAATCGGCTATCTTTCATGACGATCTTCAGGTAATGCTTCGCGTCGGCTTCCTTGCGCACCACCTCTCCCGCATCCTGGCTGCCGACGGAGACCGCCTGCTGGCCGAAGCAGGTGTAGGTGTTGAGCGGCACGCCGCCGGGCCAGGGCTTGACGGCGGGGTCGCCGGCCATCGCCATGCCGGCGATCTTGCCCTGCTCCACGGCGCTGGGCAGGATGCCGTTGAGGCTCTTCGCTTCATCGTAGAAACCCTTCGCCTGCGCCACATCGCCCGCGGCCCAGATGCCCTCCGCACTGCTCTGCATGGTGTCGTCGACCAGCACGCCGCGGTCGACCGCCACGCCGGAGCCGGCGAGGTAGTCGGTCACCGGCGCCACGCCGGCGGCGACCAGCAGCAGGTCGGCATCGAGCGTCGCGCCGCCGTCGGTGGTGATACGGGTGGCGTTCCCCGCCGTCTCGCAGCGACTGACTTTTGCGCCGAGCATGAGTTTCACGCCCTTGGCGGCGAAGGCGGCCTCGATGATCGCGGAGGCCTCGGCATCGAAATAGCCGGCGAGCACGCGCGGCTGCATTTCCACCACGGTGACCTGGGCGCCGGCCTTGGCGAGGTTCTCGGCGGCGTGCATGCCGACGAGGCCGGCGCCGAGCACGACGGCCTGCTTCGTCTGCGGCAGCGCCTGATGCAGGCCGATGGCGTCGGCGAGCGTGCGCAGGACGTGGAACCTGACGTCCTTCAGGCCGGGGATCGGCGGCAGGATCGGGGCTGCGCCGGTGGCGAGCAGCAGCTTGGCGTAGGCGATCTCCTCGCCGCTGGAGAGCCTGGCGCGCTTCGCGGCGGCATCGACCGACGTCACGGCGGCGCCGCGGATGAGGCCGACCCTGTTCTGCTCGAACCAGGCGCCGTCCTTGAGCGCCACGCGCTCGGGGGCGGAGCGGCCGGAGACGACGTAGGGCAGCACGGTGGGCGAATACGGCAGGGCGTCGTCGCGCGTCACCATGGTGACGCTGCCCTCGGCGTCCTGCATGCGGATGGCCTGGAGGGCGGAGAGCGCGGCGTGGCTGGCGCCGACGATCAGATATTGGGTCTCTTGCATGGTCAATCCTTCTCGTTCAGCCATACCGTCTCGCCGGCCTGGCCGTCCCTGGCCAGTGCCTGGGTGCGCTCGATGACGCTGCCGAAATGGTCGATGGTGATGTCGGCGCCGGCCAGGCCGCCGATGAAGCTCATGGCGGCGGGACGTTTCGACGCGAACTGCAGGGCGCCGATGACGTCCTGGAAGAGCGGGCCGCTGTTCCAGCCGAAGCTGACCGAGCGGTCGACGACGCCGACGGCCTGGATGCCGTCGAGCGCACGGGCGATGGCCTGCACCGGGAACGGCCGGTAGGTCTTCACCTTGACGAGGCCGACGCGCTGGCCGCGTTCGCGCGCGGCGTCCACCGCGTCCTTGCCGGCGCCGGTCATGGAGCCGAGGGTGACGAGCGCCACCTCGGCGTCGTCCATGCGATAGCATTCCACCAGCGGCGCATGGCTGCGGCCGACGATGCGCGCCCAGTCGGCGTGCGCCGCCTCGATGGCGGCGAGGGCGTGCTGCATGCCGCTGCACTGGCCCTTGCGGTAGCGCACGAACATCGACGGCCCCGGCCCGCCGGCGCCGCCGGTGAGCGGATCGATGGCCATCGGCCGGTCGGGATCGAGGGCGGCGTGCCAGTTGACCGAGGGCGGCGGCAGGAAGGCATCCACCTCCTCCTGCGTCGGCAACTCGACGCGCGTCGCGCCGTAGGAAAGGTAGTTGCCGTCGTGGCAGACGTTGACCGGCAGCATGACGTCGCGGTGCTCGGCGACCTTGTAGGCCATGATGGTGGTGTCGAGCACCTCCTGCACGGTCTCGCAGTACATCTGGATCCAGCCGA
>JAEHDO010000489.1 GCA_016880375.1 Betaproteobacteria bacterium
CCCTTGAAGGCGTCCAGCCTGGCCTTGAGGGCGCGGAACTCGTCGCCCGGCGTCCAGGCGCAGAAGAAATTCTGCCGCGCATGCGCGGTGGCGCGGGCATCGTCGCCGAACCAGGCGGCGTAGTCGTGGCGGATGCCGACGGCGAGCACCAGCCAGTCGTAGTCGAGTGTGCCGTTGGCGGTATGCACGCGGCGCCGTTCGCGGTCGACGGCGCTGACCTCGGCCTGGAGGAAGGTGTAGCCGTAGGCGTTCGCGGCAGCGCGGGTGTCGTGCGTCAGCAGCTTCTCATCGACCAGCCCGGCCAGCCACTTGTTGGACAGCGGCATGGAGAAGAAGGACGGGTTCCTCTCCAGCAGCACGACGTCGAGCTCCGGCGCCAGCGCGCGCAGGTGGCGCGCCGCCGACAGGCCGCCCCAGCCGCCGCCGACGACGACGACGCGGCGGCCTTTCGCGGCGGGCAGCAGCGACGGCGCCTGCTGCGCGAAGAGGGGCGCGGCGCAGGCGGCGAGGGAAGCGGCGAGGAATCCGCGGCGGTTGATCTTCATGGGACGAGTTTAGCCGAGAATCTCCCCTCTCCCCGCGGGGAGAGGGGCAGGGGGAGAGGGCAGGCGCTCTGCTAAACTCCAGAGTCAAGGAGATATCCATGAGCGAAATGCGCCAACACACCGTGCAATGCCTCAGCCCCGGCGGCCTGCACCGCATGGCCTACGTCGAGTGGGGCGACCCGCAGAATCCGCGCGTCCTCGTCTGCGTGCACGGCCTCACCCGCAACTGCCGCGACTTCGACGTCCTGGCGAAGTCCCTGGCCGGACATTACCGCGTGGTCTGCCCCGACGTCGTCGGCCGCGGTCGCAGCAACTGGCTGCGCATCAAGGACCACTACCAGTTGCCGCAGTACGTATCGGACATGGTGACGCTGATCGCACGCCTCGGCGTTGACGAGGTGCACTGGGTCGGCACCTCGCTCGGCGGCATGATCGGCATGGCGCTCGCGGCGCAGGTGGAGACCCCCATCACGCGCCTGGTGCTCAACGACATCGGCCCGGTGCTGACCGCGGCGGCGGTGAAGCGCATCGGCGAGTACGTCGGGGTGATGCCGCAGTTCGCCAGCTTCAACGATGCCGAGCAGTACGTCCGCCTCGTCAGCGCCCCCTTCGGCAAACTCACCGATGCACAGTGGCGCCACCTCACCGAGCACGTCACCCGGCCCAAGGCCGGCGGCGGCTACGAGCTGGTGTACGACCCCGGCATCGCCGAGCCCTTCAAGCGGCTCATCACCGACGAGGACGTGAGCTCGTGGCCGCTCTACGATGCCATTCGCTGCCCGACCCTGGTGGTGCGCGGCGCCGAGTCCGACCTGCTCACCCACGAGACCTGCCTCGAGATGGGTCGGCGCGGCCCGAAGGCCACCGTCGCCGAGATCCCCGGCGTCGGCCACGCGCCGATGTTCATCGACGAAGCGCAGGTCGCGGTGGTGCGCGAATTCCTGCTCTCGAAATGAAAGCCGCTTTCATCCGCCGCTACGGCGGCAACCAGGTCGTCGAGCTGGGCGACCTTCCTGAGCCGCAGGCGGGGCCGGGCGAGCTGCTGGTGGAAGTGCATGCCGCCAGCGTGAACCCGGTCGACTTCAAGATCCGCGACGGCATGCTGAAGATGATCATTCCCTTCGGCTTCCCGCTCATCCTCGGCAACGACCTGTCCGGCGTGGTGCGGGCGGTGGGCG
>JAEHDO010000490.1 GCA_016880375.1 Betaproteobacteria bacterium
ATTCGCCCGCACCGCATCGACGGCCGCTCGGCCAGATCCTGATCGCGCAGGGAGTCATCAGCGAGGACCAGTTGCGCATCGCGCTGCTGGAGCAGATGAAGTCCAACCAGCCGGTCGGCAAGCTGCTGGTCAGCCTGGGCTTCATTTCCGAGGCGACGCTGCGCGACGCCCTCGGCGAGAGCCTCGGCAAGAAGAGCGTCGATCTCTCCCACGCCATCGTCGACCCGGAAGCGCTGCGCCTGGTGCCGCAGGAACTCGCCAAGCGCCACCGCCTGCTGCCCCTGGACTACAACCGCAGCCAGCACCGCATGACGGTGGCCATCGCCGACGTGAACGACATCGTCGCCCTGGACAAGCTGCGCTCGCTGGCCCACGACGACCTGCAGATCGAAACGGTGCTGGCGGGCGAATCGGAAATCGCCCGAGCCATCGACCAGTACTACGGCCACGAGCTGTCGATCGACGGCATCCTGCACGAGATCGAGACCGGCGAAATCGACTGGCGCAGCCTCGCCGCCACCAGCGACGAGTACAGCCAGCCGGTGGTGCGCCTCATCGACGCCGTCCTCACCGACGCCGTCAAGCGCGACGCCTCCGACGTGCACTTCGAACCGGAACAGAACTTCCTGCGCATCCGCTACCGCATCGACGGCCTGCTGCGGCAGATCCGCGCCCTGCACAAGTCCTACTGGCCGGCGATGGCGGTGCGCATCAAGGTGATGAGCAACATGAACATCGCCGAGACGCGCGCGCCGCAGGACGGCCGCATCTCGCTCAACATCAGCGGCCGGCTGGTGGATTTCCGCGTCTCGGCGCAGCCGACCATCCACGGCGAAAACGTCGTGCTGCGCATCCTCGACCGCCAGAAGGGCATCGTGCCGCTCGACCAGGTCGGCCTCGACGACGCGCAACTGGACCAGCTCAAGCTGATGATCGCCCGCCCCGAGGGCATCATCCTCGTCACGGGGCCGACCGGCAGCGGCAAGACCACCACGCTCTACTCGGTGCTCAACCACATCAACGAGGAAGGCATCAACATCATGACCCTGGAGGATCCGGTCGAATACCCGATGTCGATGATCCGCCAGACCTCCGTGGCGGAAACCGCCAAGCTCGACTTCGCCAACGGCGTGCGCTCGATGATGCGGCAGGACCCGGACGTCATCCTGGTCGGCGAGATCCGCGACGCCGACACCGCCGAGATGGCCTTCCGCGCCGCCATGACCGGCCACCAGGTGTACTCCACCCTGCACACCAACTCGGCCATCGGCGCCATCCCGCGCCTGCTCGACATCGGCGTGCTGCCCGACATCATGTCCGGCAACATCATCGGCGTCATCGCCCAGCGCCTGGTGCGCCGGCTCTGCCCGCATTGCAAGAAGCCCTACCAGCCGGAGCCGCACGAGACGCGCCTGCTCGGTCTGGCCTCCGATGCGCCCGCGCCCACGCTCTACCGCGCCAGCGGCTGCGAGCACTGCGAGTACCAGGGCTACCGCGGGCGCCAGGCCATCATGGAGCTGCTGCGCCTGGACGCCGACCTCGACGAGCTGGTGGCGCGCCGCGCCACCATGCGCGAGGTCAAACAGGCGGCGCTAGCCAAGGGCTTCCGCACCCTGGCCGAGGACGGCCTGCGCCGCGTGCGCGAGGGCAGCACCTCGCTCGAGGAAGTCGGCCGCGTAGTCGATCTGACGGAGCGCATGTAGCGTGGCCTTGTTCACCTACAAGGCGATGAACACCGGCGGGCGCATGGTGCACGGCCAGCTCGACGCCATCAACCTGGTCGACCTCGAGATGCGCCTGAAGCGCATGGAGCTCGACTTCATCAACGGCAACGAAGTCCGCCAGGGCGGCCTCTTTCGCGGCAGCAAGATCCCCAAGCCCGAGCTGATCAACTTCTGCTTCCACATGGAGCAGCTCACCCGCGCCGGCGTGCCCATCCTCGAGGGCCTCACCGACCTGCGCGACAGCATCCTCCACCCGCGCTTCCGCGAGGTGATCGCCAGCATGATCGAATCCATCGAGGGCGGCCGCACGCTCTCGCAGGCGATGGGCGAGCATCC
>JAEHDO010000086.1 GCA_016880375.1 Betaproteobacteria bacterium
GCAGGATGCGAAACAGTTCGGCGACGCGCGCCGCACCCTCATCGAGGCGGTGGCGCCGGTGGCGCCGGCCGAGATCCAGGTGCCCGACGAGCCGGTGACGGTGATCCTCTCGAAGAACGGCTGGGTGCGCCGCCGCGACGGCCACGGCCTCGACCCCACGGCGATCGCCTACAAGGCCGGGGACTACCCGTTCTTCGTCGCCGAGACCCGCACCACCTGGCCGCTGATCGTGGTCGACTCGAACGGCCGCGCCTATTCGCTGCGCGTCTCCGACCTGCCGGGGGGGCGCGGCGACGGCTCGCCGATTGCCACCATGATCGACCTGCAGGCCGGCGCGCGCGTCGCGGCAGCGGTGTCCGACGCGCCGGAGGCGCAGTACCTCTTCGCCAATTCCGGCGGCTACGGCTTCATCGCGAAAGTCGGCGACCTCGTGACGCGGCAGAAGGCCGGCAAGGGCTTCATGAGCCTGGAAGCGGGCGAGCGCGTGCTGCATCCGGCCAGGGTGGCCGGCAACACCATCGCGGCAGTCTCCGAGAGCGGCCGCCTGCTGCTCTTCGCCGTCGAGGAAATGAAAAGTCAGTCCGCAGGACGCGGCGTCCTCGTCATGGGCCTCGACGACAAGGAGGCGCTGGTCGGCGTGGTGGTGAACGACGGCAGTCGCGTCGTCGTCGAGGGCATCGGCCGCGGCAACAAGACGGTGCCGTGCAAGGTGGAAGGCAAGGAGATCGGAAAGTACCGCCTGCACCGCGCGCGCAAGGGCTGCCTGCTGCCGGTGAAGATGAAGCCGGCGTTCATCCTCTGAGCAGTAAAGTCAGTCCCCAGACCACGGCGGCATTGGTCAGCGCCAGCATGACCGCGGCGCTGCCGAGGTCCTTGGCGCGCCTGGAGAGGTCGTGGTGTTCGGCCGAGACGCGGTCGACCACCGCCTCGACGGCGGAATTGAGCAGTTCGACGATGAGAATCAGCAGCAGGCTGCCGACCAGCAGGGCGCGCTCGATGCCGTTGTTGCCCAGATACAGGCCCAGCGGCAGCAGCACTGCGACCAGCAGCAGTTCCTGGCGGAAAGCCGCCTCATGGCGCCAGGCATCCCGCAGGCCGTCACGGGAATAAAGGGCGGCGTTCCAGATGCGCCTGAAGCCGCCGCGGCTCTTGTGCGGCGAAGGTGATGGCATCATTCCCCCTGATGGTGTCAGGGGGCGATTCTACCCGCCGGCGATCATCGGGAACATCGTCACCCGGTCGCCGTTCCTGAGCGTCACGCTGTTCTCTCCCGACAGCACCATCTCGCCGTTCACGGCCACGTTGAGGTTACGGTCGCCGAGTGCGCTGCCTGCTTCGGGCAGGCGCTTGCGCAGCGCATCCCGCAACTCGATGACGTTCGACACCGGCTGGTCGACGACGATGGCGTGCTCCGGTGCGCCGGGCACGTCGTTGGGCAATTCGACGCGGACGGAGAACCCGGTGATGACCTTCGCCAACTGCTCGTGCCAAGCCACCTGCGGCGCGCCTTCGGCGTTCAGGCCCGTCAACGCGTAGAAGCGGTCCTTCAACTGCTCGAACTGGATGCGGTCGATCTTCTCGCCCTTGAACGGGCCGAAGGTGTTCTCCTCGTCGAACCAGCGTGGCGGCAAGGTGTCGTCCTTCGCCCGCAGGCCGAGGCGGAAGTTGAGCATGTGCTCGAGGCCGGTGACGTTGCGGCCGATCTCGTCCATTTCCGTGGCGCTGAGGTGGGTGCCGGTGAGGGTGTTCACCTGTTCGGCGAAATCCGCCGTGTCGGGCAGGGTGGGCGAGTTGAACAGCTTGGTGTCGAAGCGGCACATGCCGACCGAGTCGCCGACGGCGAAGGTGTTCTCACACTTGCGCACGGCGAACTCCTTGCCCTCGTAGGCGTTGGGCTTTGCCGACACCACGCCGCCGTAGAGGGCGGTCTTGAAGGCCGGATCGTCGTTCACGCGGGCGTTGATCTCCAGCGTGACGCGGTTCCTCAGATGGTCCATGCCGCGCGTCGCCACCGACAGGCCGAGGGCGAAGGCCTTGAGGATGCGCGCATCGTGCGGGTCGGACTGGAACAGGCCCTTGACCGACATGCGGTATTGGGCGGCCTCCGCCGGGTAATGGCCCTTTTCAATGGCCCGCGACGAATCGGCGATGACGTTGCCGAAGCCTTCCCGTTTCGCCGTCAGGAAAAGCAGCTTCTCGATGGCGTCGTAGTTGCCCCAGGAAAGGTCCAGGCCGCCGGTCTCCTTCTGCGTGATGATGCCGCGCTGGTAGAGTTCCATGGCCCAGGCGAGGGCGCCGCCGGCGCTGGCCGAGTCGAGGCCGAGGTCGTTGAGGACGTTGTTCAGGCGCAGGACGTGTTCCGGCTCCTTGATGCCGATGTTCGGGCCGAACTTGCCGAGGGTGACGTACTCGGGACCGTCGCCCTTGTCGTAGCGGTCGAACTGGCCGTCCTTCCTGATCCCGTTGTAGGTTTTCTTGCGTTCGTGCTCGACGTCGGCCTGCGCCTTGTCGTAGCTGGCGTTGCCCTTCAGGCCCTTCAGCGC
>JAEHDO010000087.1 GCA_016880375.1 Betaproteobacteria bacterium
ATGAAGGGAAAGCAGAGGACGTTGTTGACCTGGTTCGGGTAGTCCGAGCGGCCGGTGGCGATGATGGCGTCGCTCCTCACCGAGCGCACGTCCTCGGGCAGGATCTCCGGCGTCGGATTGGCCAGCGCCAGGATGAGCGGGTTCTTCGCCATCTTCGCGACCATCTCGGGCTTGAGCACGCCGCCGGCGGAGAGGCCGAGGAAAACATCGGCGCCCTCGATCACCTCGGCCAGCTTCCTCGCGAAAGTCTTCTTCGCGTAGCGCGCCTTGATCTCGTCCATCTCCTCGGGACGGCCCTCGTACACCACGCCGTGGAGGTCGGTGACCCAGATGTTCTCGACCTTCACGCCGAGCATGGCGATCATGTCGAGGCAGGCGAGCGCAGCGGCGCCGGCGCCGCTGGTGACGAGCTTCACCTCGTCGAGTTTCTTGCCGAGGAGCTTGAGGCCGTTCAGCACAGCCGCGCCGACGACGATGGCGGTGCCGTGCTGGTCGTCGTGGAAGACCGGGATGCGCATGCGCTCGCGCAGCTTGCGCTCGATGTAAAAGCACTCGGGCGCCTTGATGTCCTCGAGGTTGATGCCGCCGAAGGTCGGCTCGAGCGCGGCGATCATGTCGACCAGCTTGTCGGGGTCGCGTTCGGCGAGCTCGATGTCGAAGACGTCGATGCCGGAGAATTTCTTGAACAGGCAGGCCTTGCCCTCCATCACCGGCTTGGCGGCGAGCGGGCCGATGTTGCCGAGGCCCAGCACTGCGGTGCCGTTGGTAACGACGCCGACGAGGTTGCTGCGCGAAGTCAGCTCCGCCGACACGGCGGGATCGGCGACGATGGCGTTGCAGGCCGCCGCGACGCCGGGCGAGTAGGCCAAAGCAAGGTCGCGCTGGTTGGTCAGCCCCTTGGTGGGCGTGACGGAAATCTTGCCGGGGGTAGGCAGGCGGTGGTATTCGAGCGCCGCCGCGTCGAGGTCCTTTTCCATTACTTTGTCTCCTCCCGTCTTGTGGACGGTAGATGCATTCTAGGCAATTGAAGACGGAGCTTCCATTGTGGGAAGCCGCAGGGGAAGTATCCCGGATCGGCGCGGCGGCGTCAGTCGCCCGGAAGACAGGCCGCCTTAGAAAGTGCCGGGGTAGGCCCCTCCATCCATCAGCAGATTCTGTCCCGTGATGAAGCCGGCCTGGGCGCTCGCCAGCCAGGCGCAGGCGGCGCCGAACTCCTCGGGATCGCCGATGCGGCCGGCGGGAATGGTGGCGATGCGCTCGGCCAGGGCTTCCTCGTAGGCGATGCCGCGCGACCTGGCCTGGCCGCCAACCACCGTGCGGATGCGGTCGGTGTCGAAGAAGCCCGGCAGCAGGTTGTTGATGGTGACGTTGTGCCTGACGGTCTTCCTCGCCAGGCCGGCGACGAAGCCGGTGAGGCCGGCGCGCGCGCCGTTGGAAAGGCCGAGCACGTCGATCGGCGCCTTCACCGCGCCGGAGGTGATATTGATGATGCGGCCGAAGCGTCGTTCGATCATGCCGTCCACCGTCGCCTTGATCAGCTCGATGGGCGTCAGCATGTTGGCGTCGAGCGCGGCGATCCAGTCCTCGCGCGACCAGTTGCGGAAATCGCCCGGCGGCGGCCCGCCGGCATTGTTCACCAGGATGTCCGGCTGCGGACAGGCGGCCAGAGCCGCGGCGCGGCCTTCCGGCGTGGTGATGTCGGCGGCGACGGCCGTGATCGCCGTGCCCCCCGTACCATGAGGACTGACTTTCTCCAGTTCGGCCGCCGTCGCCTCCAGCGCCGCGCGCCCGCGCGCGACGATCGTCACCTGCACGCCCTCCTTCGCCAGGGCCAGCGCGCAGCCGCGGCCGAGGCCCTTGCTGGCGGCGCAGACCAGCGCCTTTTTCCCTGCGATGCCGAGATCCATTGTTTACTCCGTCAGAAAATCCAGCAGCAGCCGGTTGAAGGCGTCCGCCTGCTCGATGTTGGAAAGGTGCGATGCCCCGGGGATCACCGCCAGCCGCGCGCCGGGAATCGCCGCGGCGATGACTTCCGACATGGCCGGCGGCGTGCCGATATCGTCGCGGCCGACGATCACCAGCGTCGGCGACTTGATCCCGCTCAGGCGGTCCGTCACATCGATGCGGGCAATCGCCTGGGCGCAGCCGACGTAGCCGGCCACCGGCGTGTTGCGGATGAGGGCGCCGATGCGTTCCATCACCTCCGGATGCGCCGCGCGCCAGGGCGCGGTGAACCAGCGTTCCAGCGTCGGCTGCACGTGCGCCGCCATGCCCTGCTCCTGCGCGACGCGGATGCGCTCCGCCCACAGCGGCTGTGCTTCAAGCGGCATGCGGCTGCTGGTGTCGGCCAGCACCAGGCGGTCGACGCGGCCCGGCGCCATCAGGGCGAGGTGCTGGCCGATCATGCCGCCCATCGACAGGCCGCAATAGTGCGTGCGCTCGACCTTCAGGGCGTCGAGCAGATGGATGACATCGTCAGAAAGCTGGTCGAAGGTGTAGGCGCCGGCCGGCGCGTCCGTCTGCCCGTGGCCGCGCGTGTCGAAGCGCAATACGGTGAAGCGGCTCTCCAGCGCCGCCAGCTGCGGCCGCCACATCGAGCTGTCGCAGCAGAGCGAATGCGACAGCGCCAGCCAGGGGCCGCTGCCGGAAATCTCGCAATGGATGTCGATGCCGTTGGCGCGGACTTTCATCGTGCCTCTCTCCGCGGCGTGGATGGGAGCCTAATTGAGGTCCTTGTCCTGGTAGTACTTGGTTCCCTTGATTGTCGCCTCGAGCGCCAGCCCCTTGTCGGTCATCTGGAACAGCCAGATGCCGTCGGACATCGGTATCGCGCCAGCAGAGGCCGCGCCCTTGTTTTCGGTCTTCGCCGCGGCGGTGGCCTGGGCGCTGGCCTCCCAGCCGGAACTGACGAAGCGGTCGAAGGCGGCCGCCGTATCGAACACGAAGACCAGCTTGAATTTCTTGATGCCGAGCCCGAGGCCGGCCTGCACTTCCGCCATCTTCATGAAGACTTCCTGCCTGCCGCCGTCCGCTTTCTTTCTGACGGCCATCCCCTTGCCGGTGCCGCCGCCGGCGACGAGCAATTTCATGCCGAAGTTGGTGAACGTCGCG
This sequence comes from Betaproteobacteria bacterium, assembly GCA_016880375.1. Taxonomy (GTDB): domain Bacteria; phylum Pseudomonadota; class Gammaproteobacteria; order Burkholderiales; family Rhodocyclaceae; genus Desulfobacillus. The sequence continues at coordinate 3,112 of JAEHDO010000087.1, forward strand.
TAGCCCGCGGCCGACTCGACGACCTGCTTCGCCGAGGGTTTGGCCTTGTAGAGGTCCGCCAGAACCTTCGCCGAGGCCTTGCGGATCTCCGCACGCTCCTTGCCGGCGTCTGCGCCCAGCACCAGTGAATTCACCAGCAGCAGCGCGCATGCGCCGAGCATTCCAATCAACCGTTTCATGGCATCCTCCCCCCACCTTCGATTGAAAGTGGCCAGCATAACCCTTTAAAGGCCTGCCCGCCGGCGATTCAGGCCGGCGTCAGCTTCGCCACCGACAGCGCCAGCCACTTGACGCCCTCGCGGCCGAAGTTCACCTGCACGCGGGCGTCCGAGCCGGCGCCCTCGGCGTTCACGATCACGCCCTGACCGAATTTGGCGTGCGCGACGTTCTGGCCGATGCGGAAGCCGCCGGTCTCCTGCGCGGCCGTGCGGCGCATCACGGCCGCCGGCGCCGGCTCGGCCCAGGCCGGGCGGCGCGGCGCAAAAGTCAGTCCCCCGGATACGGCGGCATGGCCGCGCGCCAGCTTCGGCGTCAGCCATTTCAGCAAGCCTTCGGGAATCTCGTCGAAGAAGCGCGAGGGCAGGTTGTAGCGCGTCTGGCCGTGCAGCATGCGCGTCTGGGCGTGGGAGAGATACAGCCGTTTCCGCGCCCGCGTGACGGCGACGTACATCAGGCGCCGCTCTTCCTCCAGGCCCTTGTCTTCGCGCACGCTGTTCTCGTGCGGGAACAGCCCCTCCTCCAGGCCGCTGATGAAGACGACATCGAACTCGAGGCCCTTGGCGGAATGCACGGTCATCAGCTGCAGGGCGTCGTCGCCCTCGCCGGCCTGGTGCTCGCCGGCTTCCAGCGAGGCGTGCGAGAGGAAGGCGGCGAGGTCGCCCGACAGTTCGCCCTCGGCATCGGCGCGGCCCTCTTCCGCAACGAAATTGGCGGCGGCGTTCACCAGTTCGTCGAGGTTGGCGAGACGGTCCTGGCCTTCCTTCTCCGTCTGGTAGTGGGCGCGCAGTCCGGAGTGCACGAGCACCTGCTCGACAGTCTCGGGCAGCGTCAGGCCCTCGCAGGCGGCTTTCAGCTTGCGGATCAGTTCGGCGAAGGCAGCTGCCTTGCCGCCGCCCTGCGCCGTCTCACAGAGACTGACTTTTGCGTTCTTCGCCGCGTCCTGCAGCTGCTCGATGCTGCGCGCGCCGATGCCGCGCGCCGGGAAGTTCACCACGCGCAGGAAGGCGCCGTCGTCGTCGGAATTGGCGATCAGCCTCAGATACGCCAGCGCGTGCTTGACCTCCTGCCGCTCGAAGAAGCGCAGGCCGCCATAGACGCGGTAAGGCAGCCCGGCGGAAAACAGGGCGTGCTCGAGCACACGCGACTGGGCGTTGGAGCGGTAGAGCAGCGCCATCTCGCGGCGCGCCAGGCCCTCGGCGGCGAGGGACCTGATTTCCTCGACGATCCAGCGCGCCTCCTCGGTGTCGTTGAAGGCCTCATACACGCGGATCGGCTCGCCCGAGCCGGCGTCGGTCCACAGGTTCTTGCCGAGCCGGGCTTCGTTGTTCTTGATGATGGCGTTGGCGGCATCGAGGATGTTGCCGTGCGAGCGGTAGTTCTGCTCGAGGCGGATGACGTTGTCGACGCGGAACTCGCGTTCGAAGTCGCGCATGTTGCCGACCTCGGCGCCCCGGAAGGCGTAGATCGACTGATCGTCGTCGCCGACGCAGAACAGGTTCGCACCGCCCGCCGCGAGCAGCTTCAGCCAGCGATACTGCAGGACGTTGGTGTCCTGGAACTCGTCTACGAGAATGTGCCTGAAACGGCCCTGGTAATGCTGGCGGATCGGTTCGTTGCGCGCGAGCAGTTCGTAGGAGCGCAGCAGCAACTCGGCGAAGTCCACCACCCCCTCGCGCTGGCACTGGGCCTCGTATTCGCGATACAGCTCGACGCGCCTGCGCGTGTACTCATCCCAGGCTTCCGCCGCGTCCGGCCTCAAGCCCGCCTCTTTCTGGCCGTTAATGAAGTTGGCGATATCCCTGGGCGGGAATTTCTCGTCGTCGACGTTGAGCGCCTTGATCATCCGCTTGATGGCCGCCAGCTGGTCGGCCGAATCGAGGATCTGGAAGAGCTGGGGCAGGCCGGCATCGCGATGGTGCGCGCGCAGCATGCGGTTGCACAGTCCGTGGAAGGTGCCGATCCACATGCCGCGGGTGTTGATCGGCAGCATGGCGGAAAGCCGCGTGAGCATTTCCTTCGCCGCCTTGTTGGTGAACGTGACGGCGAGCACGCCGTGCGGGCCGGCCTGGCCGGTCTGGATCAGCCAGGCAAGGCGTGTGGTCAGCACGCGCGTCTTGCCGGAACCGGCACCGGCCAGGATGAGGGCATGCTGCGGCGGCAGGGTGACGGCGGCGAGTTGTGGCGGGTTGAGGCCGCGGAGCAGGTTTGACATCGAGGCAGGATTGGCGTGTGACGGAGATTATACCGCCGACCCCGGGTGCGACCGCGCCTCCTGCCCGAGCGCCGGCATTTTTGCTATTGTGATCGAGGATTGAAGTGCCCGGCAGGCCGCCGACCACGCCGCGGGAGGCACGCCTGGACCTCACGACAATGACGGATATGCCGAACGTACACGAAGAAAAGTCCGGTCCCCATTCGAATGGCGACGACAAGCTCGGCCTGCTCAAGGCCGCGCTCATCATCATCACGTTGGGCATCGTCCTCTACAGCATCGTGCTCCACCTGACCGCCCCGGAGCAAAACTACCGCCTGATCGCTCCCCTGCTGATGCCGCCGCTGATTCTCGCCACGCTGATCCAGCTGCGCCGCGGCAGGACACAGTCCGCCCTGCGCATGCTTGCTTTCGGCGCCTGGGCCGTCATCACCACCGCCGCGGCCTTTGCCGGCGGCGTGCGCGCGCCGGCGCTGGTCGCCTATCCGCTCCTGATCGTGATGACGGGCTGGCTGCTCGGTTTGCGCTCGGGCATCGTCATGGCCGTCCTGACCCTGGCAGCCAGCGGCTGCTTCACGCTGGCGGAAATGGCGAATGCTCTCCCGCCGGCGCAGCCGGCTCCCGCCCTGCTGACGTGGCTGGTGCAAACCATCGTGATCGTCACCTCGGGCGTGCTGATCGGCTTCGTCCTGCATCGCTACGACCAGCGCTTCCGCGATGTAGAGCAGCTCGGCGAGGAATTGTCCGGCCGGGTCGGCGACCTGGCGGCCAAGGAAACCGAGCTGCGACTGCTGACCGAAAGCATCCCGGCTTTCATCTTCCGCGGCGACCTCGATCTGCGCTGCCGCTACGCCAACCGGCGCTATGCGGAGTTCTTCGGCTTCAGGCAGGAGGATATCGTCGGCAAGGGCATCGCCGACATCCTCGGCGAGGAGGCGGCGAACGCCATCCGGCACAGGCTGCAGGCCGCGCTCGGCGGCGACACGGTGCGCTATCGCGCCACCCGCCACAGCACCGCCAGTGGCGAGGACCATCACCTTGACGTCTCCGTCGTGCCCGAGCGAGACGAGAGCGGGACGGTCGTCGGCTTCTATGCGCTCATGCTCGACGTCACGCCCGAGGTTCTCGCCGAGCAGGCCCTGCGCAAGCAGCACGCCTTTCAGGACGCCCTGGTGCAGGCCCAGTCGGACGCCGGGCTGGGCATGATCATCATCGAGAAGGGCCGCGTCATCCATGCCAACGATGCCTTTTGCCGCATGTACGGCTACACGCAGAAGGAAGTCGAGGCGCTCTCCAGCTTCCTCGAGCTGGCCCATCCGGACGACCGCGAGCGAGTGCTAAGAAACCATCAGCGACGCCTGAACGGCGAGGCGTTCGAGAACAGCTACCGCATCTCCATCATCACCAAGGCGGGCGAACGCCGGGCGGTTGACATGACCGTCGCCTTCATGGAGGGCGCCGCGCCGCGCGTGCTGGTGATCATCAACGACGCCACCGAGCGGGTCGAAGCGGAGGTGGCATTGCAGGAGAGCGAGAAGCGTCTGCGCGAGGCGCAGCGCATCGGCCACATTGGCAGCTGGGACCTGGACCTGACCAGCCAGCGCATAACATGGTCCGGCGAGCTCTACCGGATCTACGAGCGCAACCGGGAGGACTTCGGTGGCACCTGGGAGGAATTGCTGAACCTCGTACATCCGGACGATCTTCCCAAGGTGCGCCAGGCCTGGCGCGAATCGGCCCAGGCACAGGGCGGTTGCGAGGTACAGCATCGCATCCTGATGCGGGACGGCCGCACCAAGCATCTGCTCGTGAACTGGGAAGTATTCCGCGACGGCGAGGGCCGGTCGGTGCGCGCGCTCGGTACGGCCCAGGATATCACCGAGCAGGTGCTCGCCCGGGAGGAAATCCAGCACCTGAACGAGAAACTGGAGGCGCGGGTGCGCGAGCGTACGGCAGAACTGCAGACGGCCAACAAGGAGCTGGAGTCCTTTGCCTACTCGATCTCGCACGACCTGCGGGCGCCGCTGCGCGGCATCGACGGATTCGGCCAGCTGCTGCTCGAGGAGTACAGCGGGCGGCTGGACACGCAGGGCCAGGACTATCTCAGACGGATGCGCTGCGCGGCGCAGCGAATGGGGGCCCTCATCGACGACATCCTCGAGCTGTCGCGCGTCACGCGCAAGAGCATGGGGCGCAAGCCCGTCGACCTGGGTCACGTGGCCGCCGACATCATCGACAACAAGGCAAAATCCGATCCGCAGCGCAGGGTCGAAGCGATCATCGCGCCGGGTTGCACGGCCATTGGCGATGCCCAACTGCTGCGCGTGCTGCTCGAGAACCTGCTCGAGAATGCCTGGAAATACACCCGCACCACCTCGCCGGCGCGCATCGAGTTCGGCCGGGAAAACGCCAACGGCGAAGCGGTGTTTTTCGTGCGGGACAACGGCGTCGGCTTTGACATGCGCTACGCCGGGCGCCTCTTCAATCCCTTTCAGCGGCTGCATACCTCCGAAGAATTCGAGGGTACCGGCATCGGCCTCGCTTCCGCGGCGCGTGTCGTGCACCGTCACGGCGGCCGCATCTGGGCGGAGGCCGAGCCGGGCAAAGGGGCAACGTTCAGGTTTACACTGCCCAGCTGAATGCGGCCCACGGGAGAATCCATTGGTCGAGAAGATTGAGTTTGGTCGCAATGCCGGGTACATCCCGTCGCGGGATGACAATACCCTGCGACTGCTCAAGCTTTTCGCCACCCTGGCGCCGGCGGGCGCCATCATCTATCTCCTCGCCGTCATCTTTTATGCCGACGAGCCGGTTTTGCGCAGCGCCGGCGTGATTGCCGCCCTGTGCACCGCGCTGGGCGCCTTCATTCTGCTCAAGCTGAACCGCGGCGGACTGGCGGCACAGGCCATGGTCTGGGGCTTCTGGTCGTCGCTGCAATTGCAGATTTTCATCAGTAACGGCCTCTCGAGCCGCAGCCTGATGGCCCTGCCCATCGTCATCATGCTGGCCGGCTGGCTGATGTCTGCGCGCAGCGCGGTCCTGCTCTGTGCCGCCACCGTGTTCTTCGGCCTGGTGCTGGCCCTGGGAGAGCAGGCCGACCTGCTGCCGCTCTACGTCTCGCCTTCGCCCCCCCTGCTGGTCTGGCTGGCCTTCTCCACCTATATCGTCCTGGCGGCCGTCCTGGCCTATTTCATTTTCCGCGGCTTCCGCCTGCGGCACGAGGCGTTGCGACGTTCGGAGGAAAAGTTCTCGACGGCCTTCCGCTCGAGCCCCCTCGCCATGTCCATTACGCGGCTCGCGGACGGTTGCTACCTTGACGTCAACGACGCCTTCACAAGCCTGCTTGGCTGGCGCCGCGAAGAGATCATCGGGCGCAGCTCGCTGGAGTACGGCAAGTGGCTGGCACCGGAAGACAGGTGCGCCTGGGTGAGCGAGCTAAGCAATACCGGCCGCGTCAGCAACTGTGAAATGCGCTTCCGTGCAAAGAACGGCGTACTTCGCGACGTTCGGGTATCGTCCGGGCTGATCGAGCTGGACGGCGAGCCCTGCGCGCTGGTGCTGGCTTCCGACCTCACCGAAAGCAAGCGCGCCGAGGAAAAGTTCACCAAGGTCTTTCACGCCAGCCCGGAGGCCATTTCGATCAGCCGTCTGAGCGACGGCCTGTATCTGGACGTCAACGCTGCCTTCGTCGACCTGTTCGGCTGGAGCCGCGAGGAGATGATCGGCCGAAAATCGGTTGATATTGCCTTGTGGTCCAGCCAGGCTGACCGGCAGCGATGGACTGCACAGCTGCGCAAGACCGGAAGGGTCCGCAACGCCGAGACCCGGCTCAACACCCGATCGGGCGAACGGCGCGCCGTCCTCATCTCGGCGGAACTCATCTATATCGAGGGCGAACAATGCATCATCGGCATGGTTCGCGACATTACGGAATTGCTGCAGGCCAAGAGGGCGCTCCAGGACAGCGTGGCGCGTCTCAAGGAGACCCAGCGCATCGGCCATATCGGAAGCTGGGATCTGGACCTAGTCACCAATCGAATGAGCGGGTCGGAAGAAATGTATCGCATTTTCGAGCGCGCACAGGGCAGCTTCGGCGGCACGGCCGGGGACTTCCTGAAAATGGTGCATCCCGACGATCTCCCGATGATGCGCGCAGCATGGCGCAAGTCGATTCAAGCACGGGGCATTTGCGAGATCGAGCACCGCATCCTGACGCCGGAGGGCCGCATCAAGCACCTGCATGTGCGCTGGGAAGTGGAGCACGACGGTCGCGGCAAGCCGTTACATATGCTGGGTGCTGCCCAGGACATCACCGAGCAGGTGCAGGCGAATGAGGAAATCCAGCGCCTGAATGCCGAGCTGGAACAGCGTGTGCAAGCGCGCACGTCCGAACTGCAGTCGGCCAACAGGGAACTGGAATCCTTCGCCTACTCCATCTCGCACGACCTGAGGGCTCCGTTGCGCGGCATAGACGGTTTCAGCCATTTGCTCGCAGCGGAATATGGCGAGCGGCTCGACGAAAGGGGGCGCGACTATCTTGGACGCGTGCGTCGTGCAGCCCAGCGCATGGGCGCGCTCATCGACGACATCCTCGAACTTTCCCGCATCAGCCGGCAGGAATTGCGCCGCGTCAGGGTCGACCTGAGCCAGATTGCCGCCGAGTTGGTCGATGAGCTTGCCCGCTCCGAGCCGGGAAATCGTTGCGACTTCATCCTTGCGCAAGGTTGTGTGGCCACCGGCGACCCGCAACTCCTGAGGATCGTGTTGCAGAACCTTCTGGAGAATGCCCGGAAGTACTCCGCCAAGGTGGCTTTCCCGAGGATCGAATTCGGCAGCGAAATGGGCAGGAGCGAGACGACCTATTTCGTCTGCGACAATGGCGTCGGTTTCGACATGAAGTATGCTGACCGCCTGTTCGCCCCCTTCCAGCGCTTGCACCGGCCGGAGGATTTTGAGGGCACCGGCATCGGC
>JAEHDO010000491.1 GCA_016880375.1 Betaproteobacteria bacterium
CTGAACCTGCCGGGCGAGGCGCGCCTGGGCGAGATGTCCGGCGGTGGCCTCAAGCGCGTGGCGCTGGCCCGCGCCCTGGCCGGCGACCCGGAGCTGCTGCTGCTCGATGAGCCGACCAACCACCTCGACCTCGACGGCATCCTCTGGCTGGAGCAGCTCATCGCCGGCTTCGATGGCGCGGTGGTGGTGATCACGCACGACCGGCGCTTCCTGGATTCGGTGGCCACGCGCATCGTCGAGCTGGATCGCGGGAACCTCACAAGTTTCCCCGGCAGCTTTGCCGCCTACCAGAGCCGCAAGGCGGAGATGCTGGCGGCGGAGGCGCAGCAGAGCGCCAAGTTCGACAAGCTGCTGGCGCAGGAAGAGGTGTGGATCCGCAAGGGCGTCGAGGCGCGGCGCACGCGCAACGAAGGCCGCGTGCGGCGGCTGGAGCAACTGCGCATCGAACGCGCGGCGCGGCGCGAGCGCCTGGGCGGCGTCAACTTCCAGCTTTCGCGCGGCGAGTCGTCCGGCAAGCTGGTGGCGGAACTGGAGCACGTCAGCAAGCGCTACGGCGAGCGCGACATCGTGCGCGACTTCTCCTGCCGCATCCTGCGCGGTGACCGCGTCGGCATCATCGGTCCGAACGGCGCCGGCAAGACCACGCTGATCCGCCTGATCCTCGGCGAGATCGCGCCGGATGAGGGTTCCGTGCGCCTCGGCACCAAGCTGGCGGTGGCCTACTTCGACCAGTTCCGCGCCGCGCTCGACGAGGAGGCGACGCTCGCCGACGTGATCAGCCCCGGTTCGGACTACGTGCAGCTCGGCGGCGAGAGGAAGCACGTCATCGGCTATCTCGAGGATTTCCTCTTCCCCGCGGCGCGGGCGAGATCGCCGGTGAAGTCGCTCTCCGGCGGCGAGCGCAACCGCCTGCTGCTGGCGCGGCTGTTCAGCCGGCCGGCCAACGTCATCGTGCTCGACGAGCCGACCAACGACCTCGACATCGAGACGCTGGAGCTGCTGGAATCCCTGCTCGCCGACTACAACGGCACGGTGTTCCTCGTCAGCCACGACCGCAGCTTCCTCGACAACATCGTCACGCAGGTGATCGCGGCGGAGGGTGGCGGCGCCTGGCGCGAGACGGTCGGCGGCTACGAGGACTGGCTGCGCGAGACGCGGCAGCGTCGGACGCAGCAGGTCGTCGCTGCGGCTGTGCCGGAGAAGCGCGAGGCCGCTGCCAAGCCACACGAGGTCAGGGTAAAGGCGAAGATGTCCTTCAAGGAAACGCGCGAGCTGGAATCCCTGCCGGACCGCCTCGCCGCGCTGGAAGCCGAGCAGGCCGGCCTCAATGCGCGCATGGCCGATCCGGCGCTGTACCGTGGCGCGCCGGAAGAGGTGCGCACGCTGCGCGAGCGGCTGGCGGCGCTGGACGGGGAAATCGCCCAGGTCTTGGCGCGTTGGGAGGAACTCGAATCCCGTTCTGCGGGCGCCGGGTAAAAGTCAGTCTCCGCAGGACGGCAAGGTGTACCTCAGAAGCCGCCTTGCGTGCGCCAGAGATAGGGCAGGGCGGCGAGCGCGCC
>JAEHDO010000492.1 GCA_016880375.1 Betaproteobacteria bacterium
AGGACGCGGATCGGCTGCGCCGGATCGGTGTTGCGGATGCTCACCAGGGCGGAGAGCGCCGTCTTGTCGGGCAGGTTGCGGCTGCCGAGGTCGCCGTGCCAGAGGTCGGAATAGATGGGCAGGTAGAGCGTCTGGCCGGCCGAGGGCGGCGGCGCTTCCTGCGCCGACGCGGCAGCGGCACAGGCGGCGAACAGGAGGGCGGCAAGGGCGCGGCGTGGCGTGTCGGTCATCTTCATGGCGCTCCGGGCAGTGGACGCGAAAAGCATAGCAGATTGCCGCGCACGGCCGGCATCACTCCCGCGGCCGGGCATCGCGGTAGCGCTCGCGCAGCGACTCGTAGCGCCGCCCGCGCGCCTCCTCGACGTCGTGCAGCACGCGGCGCAGCGGCACGTCGAGCCGCAGCAGCGTCTGCGCCGCCAGCATCAGGCTGCCCTCGATGACTTCCGGCACCACTTCGGTGGCGCCGGCGCGCTTCAACTCACCGAGGTGGGTGTCGTCGGCCGCCCGCACGATGACCGGCAGGTCGGGACGGCGGCTGCGCACGATGCCCAGCACCTTGATGGCCGAGGGCATGTCCGGCGAGGTGACGACGACGATGCGCGCCCGTTCGAGGCCGGCGGCGAGCAGCACCTCGCGCCGCTCGGCATTGCCGAACACCACGTTCTCGCCCGCCGTCAGCGCCTGCTGCACGCGATGCGCATCCATGTCGAGGGCGATGAAGGGAATCTTCTCCTTGTAGAGGAAGCGGGCGACGCTCTGCCCGGTGCGGCCGTAGCCGCAGATGATGGCGTGGTCGTCGATGCTGAAGGCATGGGCGGCCACCTCCTGCAGGGCGGCCGAGTGGCGCAGCCACTCGTCGCGCGACAGTTTCTCGCCGAGCGTGCGCGCCCGTTCGATGATGAACGGCGCCGCCAGCATCGACAGCAGCATGCCGGCCAGGGAAGGCTGCACCACCTCCGGCGTCAGCAGCTTGTGTTCGCTTGCCAGGGTCAGCAGCACGAAGCCGAATTCCCCCGCCTGCGCCAGCTGCGCCGCCGTGCGGAAGGCGACGGAGGTGTCGGCGCCGGACAGGCGCGTGACGACCAGCATCAGCAGGCCCTTGCCGGCCACCAGCCCGAGCAGCACCAGCGCCACCCACTCGATGCGCTGCCAGACGATGGCCAGGTCGAGCAGGGCGCCGATGGTGATGAAGAACAGGCCGAGCAGCACGTCGCGGAAGGGGCGGATGTCGGCCTCGACCTGGTGGCGGTACATGGTCTCGGAAATCAGCATGCCGCCGAGGAAGGCGCCCAGGGTCAGCGACAGGCCGGCCCCGTCGGTGAGCAAGGCCAGCGCAACGGTGATCCACAGCACGTTGAGCATGAACAGCTCGGCGGACTTGCGCCGCACGACGAGGTCGAACCAGCGCCGGATGAGCGGCCGTCCAACCACGATCACCAGGAGCAGAACCACCAGGGTCTCCGCCAGCGCCTTGCCCAGCGCTGCCGCAAGACGAGAGGTGTCGGCCAGTGCGGGAATCAGGATCAGCATGAACACCACGATGAGGTCCTGGAACAGCAGCACGCTCATGGTGCGCCGGCCCGAGGCCGAGTGCAGGTCGAGCTTTTCCGCCAGCAGGCGGCCGACGATGGCCGTCGACGACATGGCGAAGATCGCCCCCAGCGCCAGCCCGGCCTGCCAGGGAATGCCGCCGAAATAGGCGATCGCCATGGTGGCCAGCGTCGTCGCCGCCACCTGGGCGCCGCCCAGGCCGAACACCTGCCAGCGCATGGCCATCAGACGCGGCAGGGAGAACTCGAGGCCGATGGAGAACATCAGGAAGACGACGCCGAACTCGGCCAGGCGCTCGGTCTGCTCGCTCTCCTGCAGCCAGCCCAGCGCATGCGGGCCGACAGCGATGCCGATGGCCAGATAGGCCAGCATCGAGGGCAGGCGAAACGCCTTCGCCAGCGCGACCATGAGGACGGCGGCGGTGAGCAGAGCCAGGACGACGCTAAGACCTTCGTGCATCTTCAGATGAAGAACGGCTCGTAAATCCGGGGAAGGAAGGCGGCGCGATTGCCGCCATTCCCGCAAGAATAGCCGATGCGGCGCCGGGCCGCATCGGCGTCACGCGCCGATCGGCGGCTGCGCAGGGGCGATCGCGTGCACCGCCGTACCGCCAAGGCTGACTTCCTTGTGCTTCTCGTGCGGATGCCAGCCGAGGATCAGCAGCAGAGCGAAGAAGCCGACGACGTAGCCGACGGCGATATACCAGCCGTGGCGCAGCCACTGGCCGACCGACTTGGCCTCGGGGAACAGGTTCGACAGCGCCACGCCGGCGGAAGAGCCGAACCACAGCATCGAGCCGCCGAAGCCGACGGCATAGGCAAGGAAGCCCCAGTCGTAGCCGCCCTGCTTCAGCGCCAGCGCGGTGAGCGGAATGTTGTCGAAGACGGCGGAAATGAAGCCGAGGCCGAGCGCCGTCTGCCAGGAGGCCACGGGCAGCTTCTCCACCGGCATCATCGAGGCGCAGGTGACCAGCGCCAGCAGGAAGATGGAACCCTTGAAGGCATCCGGCACCAGGCTCCACTCGGGCTTGCGCAGCGGCACGGCGAGGAGCAGCGCCACCCACACCGCCACGCCGAGCGCCGGGAAATGGTCGCCGACGGCGGGAAACTTGAGGTTCATGGTGACGTTGGTGACGATGGCCGCCACCAGGATGAAGCCGACGATGCCGACCCGTGCCCAGTCGACATGGTGTGCCGCCTGCAGGTTGCGCACGATGGGCTGGTGCCGGTTCTGCTGCAGGGCCGCCGGGATGCCGAACACGACCATCGCCACTACAGCCCCGACATAGGCCTCGACCACGTCGAGCGGGCTGACGCCGTCGATCCACATCATGGTGGTGGTGGTGTCGCCGACCACGCTGCCGGCGCCGCCGGCGTTGGAGGCGGCGACGATGGCCGCGAGATAGCCGATGTGCACCTTGCGCTTGAAGACGCTGGCGGCCACGGTGCCGCCGATCAGCGCCGCGGCGATGTTGTCGAGGAAGCCCGACAGCACGAAGATGATGACCAGCAGCACGAAGGGCCCGAGCCAGCCCTCCGGCAGCAACTTCGGCAGCACTTCCGGCACGCCGCTGTCCTCGAAGTGCCGCGCCAGCAGGGCGAAGCCGACCAGCAGGCAGAGCAGGTTCGTCAGCAGCACCCATTCGTGCGCCATGTGGGCGCCGAAGCCGGCCAGCCCGGCGCCGAACTTGAAGCCGGTGAAGGCGATCTTGTAGGCGGCGATGACGGCCAGCCCGGCCAGCGCCACCTTGAGCACGTGATGATGGAACAGGGCGACGCCGATCAGCGTCGTCGCAAAGAGGATGAAGTCGACCGGGATGCCGAAGACGGCGGGCCCGTCCGCCGCCCGGGCGGCCGAGGCAAACAGGATCAGGGTCGCGGCCACGAACTGGCGAGGCAGGCGGATGCGGGTGGAAGGCATGAGGGACTCCAAATTCGGCAGCGCGGAATTTTATCACCCGGAAGGGGGAATCGCTTGCGCGATTTCCCCAATCGGGCGGCCAGGGACAAATTTCGCGCGAACAATGGGATAATCCGGGCAACTGAAACAAGGAAGGAAATCCGCACCATGCGCAAAGCCCTCGTCCCGGTGGACGGCTCACCCAACTCGGATCGCGCCGCAAGCCACGTCGTCATGCTGGCCGAGATCAATCCCGCTCTCGAAGTCGTGCTGCTCAACGTCCAGCCGGAGATCGACGACTGGCAGGTGCGCCGCTTCCTGAAGAAGGAGGAGGTCGAGGCCATGGAGGAGTCCAAGGGCGGCGACGCCCTGCAGTCGGCCCGCGCCCTGCTCGACGCCGCCAAGGTGCGCTACACGCCGCAGGTGCTGATCGGCCCGATCGCCGAGACCATCGCGAAGACCGCGCTCGAGCAGAACTGCGACGGCATCGTCATGGGCACGCGCGGCCTGGGCGCCGCCGCCAGCGCCCTGCTCGGTTCCGTCACCTCGCAGGTCGTCCACCTCGCCGACGTGCCGGTGACGCTGATCAAATAGGCGGCGCGGCGCGCCCAGCGCCGACATGGCGACCACCGTCCTGATCGTTTTCCTGATCGTCTACCTGGGCATGATCCTGGGCGGCCTGCCCTTCCTGCAGGTCGACCGCACCGGCATCGCGCTGCTCGGCGCCATCGCCCTGGTCGGTTTCGGCGCGGTCAGTCCCGAGCAGGCGGCGCAGGCGGTGCACCTGCCGACCCTGCTGCTGCTGTTCTCCTTCATGGTGCTCTCGGCGCAGCTGCGCCTGGGCGGCTTCTACACGCGGGTGACGCGGCGCCTTGCCGCGCTGCCGGCAAGCCCGCCGGCGCTGCTGGCGCTGCTGATCGCCGCCGTGGCGGCGCTCTCGGCGGTGTTCTCCAACGACATCGTCTGCCTCGCCATGGCGCCGGTGCTGGCCGACGCCTGCCTCAAGCGGCGATTGAATCCCGTGCCGTATCTGCTGGCGCTGGCCTGCGCCGCCAACGTCGGCTCGGCTGCCACGCTCATCGGCAATCCGCAGAACATGCTGATCGGCGAGACGCTGCACCTGTCCTTCGCCGGCTATGCGCTGGAAGCCGCGGTGCCGGTGCTGCTCGGCCTCGTCGCCACCTGGGCCATCATCGCCTTCCTCTCGCGTGGGCACTGGGCGCTGGCGGCCGAACGTCTCCCGGCGCCAGTGGCGGAGCGGCGCGAGGCCGACGACGCCGTCTTCGCTCCCTGGCAAACCGCCAAGGGACTGCTCGTCGCCGGCGCCCTGCTCGTCGTCTTCCTGTTCACCGGCCTGCCGCGCGAAGTGGCGGCGCTCACCGGCGCCGGCCTGCTGCTGCTCTCCCGCCGCTTGCACAGCAACAAGATGCTCGGCCTGGTGGACTGGGAACTGCTGGTGCTGTTCATCGGCCTGTTCGTCGTCAATCACGCCTTTCAGGAGACCGGGCTGGCGGCGCAGGCCATGGCCTGGCTCGAGGCCGCGGGGCTGCCGCTCGCCGCTCCCATGGCGCTGTTCGCCGCGACCTTCGTCGCCTCCAACCTGGTCTCCAACGTGCCGGCGGTGATGCTGCTGCTGCCGGCCGCGACCGAGCCCTGGTCGGGGCCGCTGCTGGCCCTGGTGAGCACGCTGGCGGGCAACCTGCTCATCGTCGGCTCGATCGCCAACATCATCGTCGTCGACGCCGCGGCGCGGCGCGGCATCCGCATCGACTGGCGCAGCCACGCCCGCATCGGCGTGCCGGTGACGCTGCTCACGCTCGCCCTGGCCGCGGCGTGGCTCCTGCTTCGCCTGCCGCGATGAACTGGCTCAACCTCGCCATCTGCATCGCCGCCATCGGCCTGGCCGGCGCGCGGCTGACGCGCTACGGCGACGTCCTCGCCGAGAAGACCGGTATGGGCCGCAGCTGGGTCGGACTGGTCCTGCTCGCCACCGTCACCTCGCTGCCGGAACTGGTCTCGGGCATCTCGGCCGTGACGATCGCCGGCGTGCCCGACATCGCCGTCGGCGACGTGCTCGGCAGCTGCGTCTTCAATCTCGCCATCCTCGTCGTCGTCGACTTCCTCTACCCGGGAGAATCCCTTTACAGCCGCGCCAGCCGCGGGCATATCCTCTCGGCCGGCTTCGGCATCGTGCTGATCGGCGTGGTCGCGCTCTCGCTGCTGCTGGCCAGGCGGGGGGAAGCGCTCGCCATCGGCCACGTCGGCGCCTATACCCCGCTGATCGTCGCGCTCTACCTGCTCGCCATGCGCACGCTGTACCAGTACGAGCGCCGCGAAGTCGCCGAGTTCGTCGAGGACGTGGCGGAACGCTATCCGCACATCGGCCTGCGGCGCGCCGCCGTCGGCTTTGCGCTGGCGTCCGGCGTCGTCGTCGCCGCCGGCATCTGGCTGCCCTTCGTCGGCGCGGACATTGCGCGCGAGATGGGCTGGCACGACTCCTTCGTCGGCACGTTGTTCGTCGCCGCCGCCACCTCCGCACCCGAAGTCGCCGTCTCCGTCGCCGCCGTACGCATGGGCGCCATCGACATGGCGGTGGCCAACCTGCTCGGCAGCAACCTCTTCGACATCCTCATCCTTGCCATCGACGATCTCTTCTACGCCGACGGCCCCCTGCTGGCGAGCGTGTCGCCGGCGCACGCCCTGTCCGCCGTGTCCGCCATCATCATGACCGGCATGGCCGTCGTCGGCCTGTTCTACCGGCCGGCCGGCCCGCTCTGGCGCAGCGTCAGCTGGATCAGCGTGTTCATGCTGGCGCTCTACCTGCTCAACAGCTATATCCTGTTCCTCCATGGCGCCTG
>JAEHDO010000088.1 GCA_016880375.1 Betaproteobacteria bacterium
CGCAGGGCCTTCGCCGCAGATGCGCGGCTGGCCGCGCTGGCCGCGGCCGTAGGCCAGGCACGCCAGCAGGCGCGGGCAGTCGCGCAACAGGCCCTCGCCGCGCCCAGGCACGCCGCCGCGCTGCTCGACCTGAATGCCCGCCTGCACCAGCCCGGCCGCGTTCCCGCCGGCGACAGCCTCGAGGCTTTCGCCGCGCGCCGCCTCAACCGCCTGCACAAGAAGGCGCTCGGCCTGGCGGATGCCGCGCAGGAAACGGATCCGGCCAGCCTGCACGCCCTGCGCATCGGCGTGAAGCGGCTGCGCTACGCGATGGAATTCTTCGCCCCGCTCCTCCGTGCCCGGGACGTGCGCGACGCCCTGGGAGCGCTGACCGCCCTGCAGGACGCCCTCGGCGCGCTCAATGACCTGGCGCGCGCCGGCCCCCTGTTGATGCAGTGCATGGACAGCGACCCTGACCTGCGCGAGGCGGTCGCCCTCACCGGCGGCTGGCACGGGCCGCGCCACGCCGTCCTGCGCAGACTGACTTTGCAGGGCATCGGCCGCCTGCGAAAAAGCAAACGTTTCTGGAAAGAGTGAAGACCATGGCAGGCAAACCGACCGCTTCCGCGGAAACCACGATGGACCTGATCCTCTGGCGGCATGCCGAGGCGGAGGACGGCTCGCCGGACGCGAAGCGCAAGTTGACGGCACGCGGCCGCAAGCAGGCGAAGCAGATTGCGCGCTGGCTGAAGCAGCGCCTGCCGGCGGACGCGCGCATCCTCGTCAGCCCCGCGCTGCGCGCCGTGCAGACGGCCGAGGCGCTGGAGCTGCCCTGTGAAGAAATCGCCAAGCTGGGCACCGGTGCCAGCGCCAGCAGCCTGCTCGGCGCCGTCGGCTGGCCGCAGGCCGGCGGCACGGTGGTGGTGGTCGGCCACCAGCCGACCCTCGGCCGCGCCGCAGCGCTGTTGCTCACCGGCGATGCCGCGGACTGGAGCGTCAGGAAAGGCGCGCTCTGGTGGTTCACCCGGCGCATGCGCAACGGCAGCGAGGAAACCGTGCTGCGTGCGGTGATCGCGCCCGATCTGCTGTAGCCGGACATCACCTTGATGCAGCTGCCGGAATGTCGTAGCATGGCCATATTTCTTCAATGATATGGGTGCCCATATGAAGACGACGATAGAAATATCCGACGCGCTCATGGAACAGGCGCGCCGGCTCGCCGCACGCGAAAACACCACACTGCGTGCCCTGGTCGAGCAAGGCTTGCACAAGGTCATTGCCGACAAAAAGCAGTCCGTCCGCTTCCGCCTGCGCCGTGCCAGCTTCAAGGGCAAGGGGCTGCAAGCCCCCCTGCAGGATGCCGGCTGGGAACGCATGCGGGAGATGGCCTACGAAGGCCGCGGCGGATGATCGCCGTCGACACCAACCTGCTGGTTTATGCACATCGCGAAGATTCCCCATTTCACGAGCGTGCCTATGCGTGCATTGAGCAGCTGGCCGGCGCGCGCGCCGCTTGGGCCATCCCCTGGCCCTGCCTGTACGAGTTCTATGCCATCGTGACGCACCCGCGCATTTACTCGCCGCCGACGCCCTGCGCAGGCGCGCTGGATCAGGTCGACGCCTGGCTTGAATCGCCTTCACTGGTTATGCTGAGCGAAAGCGGCGAACATTGGCCGCTCCTGCGCTCGCTCGTCGAAGCGTCCCGCATCGCCGGTCCCCAGGTCCATGATGCGCGCATCGCAGCACTCTGTCTGCGGCATGGCGTGCGCGAACTGTGGTCGGCGGATCGCGATTTTTCCCGATTTCCCCAGCTATGCGTCGCCAATCCGCTCGTCGGGAAATAGCCCGCTGCCAATGGCCCAGGACATCCTCTTCGACCTCGACGGCACCCTGATCGACTCCTCGCCCGGCATCCTCGCCTCCTTCGCGCGGGTGCTGGCGGCGCACGGGCTCGCCCCGGCCGTGCCGCTCGAAGCCTCCTTGATCGGGCCGCCGCTGGCGGTGACGCTGCGGCAGGTAAGCGGGATTACCGACGAGGCGAGGCTTGCGGAATTGGTAGAAGCCTTCAAACAGGATTACGACACCGCGGGCTACCTCGGCACCGAAGTCTTTCCCGGCGTCGCCGCAGGAATGGCGCAACTGGCCGCCGCGGGCGGGCGCCTGTTCATCGTCACCAACAAGCGCATGGTGCCGACGCGCAGGATCCTCGAGGCGCTCGGCCTGGCGCAATTCTTCGCCGGCATCCACACCCGCGACGAGACCGCGCCGCCGGCCGTCTCGAAGGCGGCCGTGACGAAACGCATCCTCGCCCGCTACGCCGTCGATCCGGCGCAGGCGCTGTTCGTCGGCGATTCCGGCGAGGACGCCGCTGCCGCGCGCGAAAACGGCCTGCGCTTCATCCACGCTACCTACGGCTACGGTGGGGCAGGCATTGCCGCCGCGCCGGACGCCGTGCTCCGGCATTTCACCGAGCTTCCCGGCGTCGTCGTCGCCCTTTCGCGCCGGGCATGCGCAACCACCGAGCGCCCATGAGATCGGCCGCGCTCAATCCCTTCGCCATCGCCGCCGGCCTCGCCCGCAATCACTACCTGCTCGGGCAGCTGGTCAAGCGCGACGTCCTGCTGCGCTACCGCGGCGCGATGTTCGGCGTGCTGTGGATCTTCCTCAGCCCCCTGCTCATGCTGGCCATCTTCGCCTTCGTCTTCGGCCACGTCTTCCAGGCGCGCTGGCCCGAGCAGCGCGAGGGCCTGCCCTTCTGGCTAATCCTCTACTGCGGCCTGATCGCCTTCAACGTCTTCGGCGAAACCGTCTCGCGCTCGGCGGCGGCGGTGCGCAGCTTTCCCAGCTACGTCAAGAAGATCATCTTCCCGCTGGACATCCTGCCGCTGGTGCCGCTGGGCGCGGCGCTGGTGCACGCCGGTTTCAATTTCCTGATCCTGGTTGCCGCCCTGGCGCTGACCGGAAACCTCTCCGCGGGCATCCTGCTCTTCCCCCTGCTGCTCCTGCCGGTCGTGCTGCTCGCCATCGGCGCGGCCTGGTTCCTCGCCGCCTGGGGCGTGTTCATCAAGGACATGAGCCAGATCGTGCCGCTCTTCGTGCAGATGCTGTTGTTCCTGTCGCCGGTGTTCTACCCCGCCAGCGCCGTGCCGCCGGGACTGACTTTTCTCTACAACGCCAACCCGCTGGGGGCGGTGATCGAGGCCATGCGCGCCGCCGCCTTCGGCCTGCCCGTGCCCTGGCCGGCCTGGACCGCCGCCCTCGCCGCGGGCGTGGCCGCGGCCGTCCTCGGCCACGCCTTCTTCCAGCACAGCCGCGACGAGTTCGCCGATGCCCTCTGACGATATCCGCATGTCTGCTGAACCCGCGGACAATAACCTGCGCTGGCACCCGCAGCAGGTCACCCGTGCGATGCGCGAAGCTCGCAACGGTCACCGCAGCGTCCTGATCTGGTTCACCGGCCTGCCCAGCTCGGGCAAGTCCACGCTGGCACACGGCGTCGAAGCGGCGCTCTTCGCCGACGGTCACGCCGCTTACGTCCTTGACGGCGATAACGTGAGGCACGGTCTGTGTCGCGATCTCGGCTTTGCCGAGCGGGACCGGGCCGAAAACATCCGGCGCATCGGCGAGCTGTCAAGCCTGCTTCTCGACGCGGGCATCATCACGCTGGCTGCCTTCGTCTCGCCCTACGCGGCGGACCGGGAAAAGGTGCGCGAACGCGTCGGCGCGGAGAGCTTCATCGAGGTGTACTGCCGCTGTCCCCTCGAAGTGTGCGAAGCGCGCGATGAAAAGGGCAACTACGCCAAGGCCAGATCCGGAGCGATCAGGGACTTCACCGGGATATCGGCGCCCTACGAGGCGCCGGCCAGCCCCGATCTGGTGCTCGACACCGACCGCAGCAGCGCCGAAGCCTCGATCGCGGCCGTGCTATCGCTGCTGCGCGCGCGCCGGACCATCGGGGGTTGACCATGAGCCGCCTACCCGCCGACCTCGTCATTTCCGCCCGCAACCTGGGCAAAACCTACCGCCTCTTCGACCATCCTGGCGACCGGGTCAAGCAGTTCCTCAGCCTCGGCCTGAAGCACTACCACCGCGAATTCGCGGCGTTGAAGGACGTCTCCTTCGACATCCGGAAGGGGGAAACCGTCGGCATCATCGGTCGCAACGGCTCGGGCAAGAGCACCCTGCTGCAATTGATCTGCGGCATCCTCAAGCCCTCCGCTGGTACTTTGCAGGTCAACGGTCGCATCTCCGCATTGCTCGAACTCGGTGCCGGCTTCAATCCCGAATTCACCGGACGCGAAAACGTTTATTTCCAGGGTGCGCTGATGGGCTTCACGAAAGCCCAGATGGACAAGCGCTTCGGCGATGTCGCCGCCTTCGCCGACATCGGCGAGTTCATCGACCAGCCGGTGCGGATCTATTCGAGCGGCATGTTCCTGCGGCTGGCCTTCGCGGTAGCGATCAACGTCGATGCCGATCTGCTGGTGATCGACGAGGCCATCGCGGTGGGTGACGCCGGTTTCCGGGCGCGCTGCTTTCGTCGCCTCGGCGAACTCGGCGCCGCCGGCTGCACGATCCTGTTCGTAACGCATGCCATGGAGCAGGTGACCAGGTTCTGCAACCGTTCGATCCTCCTCGACCATGGCAGACTCCTGATGCAGGGTCCGCCGGCGCCTGTTGTCGCTGAATGCCTGCGCCTGCAGGCCGTTGCGCCCGAAACCGACAGCGCCGCACACCCCCCCGGCAGCGACGTGGCAGCAGTCGCCTATGAACCGAATGGCGCCCTGATTGAGGCAGTATGGCTGGTCGATGCCAAGGGACAGGAGGTCCGCCAATTGCAGGACGGGCAGGAGTACCGTTGCCGCTTCCGCGCCCGCCTGGCCCGGTCCGCCAGTGCCGTGCGAGGGGCATTCCTGATCAGGACGCGTAATGGCATCGACCTCGGCGGCGCGATGAGCGACTGCCTGGATACCCTGTCCGGCGGCGAAACGATCGACGCAGAATTTGGCTTCCATTGCCGGCTCAACCCCGCTTCCTACCTTCTCAATGTCGCCCTCTTTGCACGCGAGGGGAACATCGAGTTCGCCCTGCACGGCATCCAGAACGCCCTCCAGTTCGAGGTTACGCGGGCGCGGGACCTGCCAACCCTCGGCGCCGTCAACTTTGACTGCCGCGCCTCGATACGGCTTGCGCCAGCCCGGGATATGGCCTCATGAGATGGCTCCGCCAACAAAGCGCTGCCGGTTCCGTACCCGCGCTTTTCCTGCACATCCAGAAAACCGCCGGGACTTCCCTGGTTAACATGGCACGCCGGTACTATGGAGACAGCGTCATCAGCCACGCCGACTACTGCACCGTCGCGCCGGAGGAATTGAAAAAATTCGGCTTCATCTCGGGCCATTTCGGCTACGCATTCGCACGCCCGCTGATGCAGGGGCGATACGCCTTTACCTTCCTGCGCGACCCCATCGAGCGCGTATTGTCGTTTTATTATTTCTGCCGGTTTCGCGAACGCATCCGCTATGACATCTACCA
>JAEHDO010000493.1 GCA_016880375.1 Betaproteobacteria bacterium
CCGGCCATGCAGTCCTCGTACAGCGTGTAGCCGCCCGCGGCGCGATACTCGTTCAGGCGGCGCGCGCCTTCCGGCAGCGGCGCCTCCGTCGCGCCGGCCTCGACGGCGTAGCGCACGGCATGCGCGTCGGCTTCCTCGATGGGGTTCTGTCCCACCACCGCCACCGGCGCGCACTCGCAGCGGCCGACGCAGGGCACGCGCTGCACGCGCACGCCGTCCCCCAGGGACTGACTTAATCCCGCAATGAGCTGCTCGGCCCCGGCCAGGGCGCAGGCAATCGAGTCGCACACGCGCACGGTGAGCGGCGGCGGCGGCGCCTCGCCCTCGCGCACGACATCGAAGTGGTGGTAGAAGGTGGCGACCTCGTACACCTCGGCGCGCGACAGCTTCATCACTTGCGCCAGCGCGGCAAGGCGGTCGGCGTCGAGGCAGCCGCGGGCATCCTGGATGCGGTGCAGGCATTCGATCAGCCGGTCGCGGCGCGGCGCCTCGCCGACGAGGCTGCGCACCTCTTCGAGCACGGCGGCAGGAACGGGTCGGACATGGCGGTGGGACATGCGGGGATTGTGCAGGAATGATGGCGCTACAACAATCCCGCGCGCCTCAGGGACAACCACCATGCCCCTAGGTAAACATCCCGATTGTCCCTGTGCGGCGCGCGGTTTAAGTTTGCCCAGGCATCCCGTTCGCAACCCATTCCGCCTAAAAGGAGAAACGACTCATGGGCAACGCATTCACGATTCATCCTTCGATCGAGGCCGGCAGCAAGCCGGCGGCGCCGGGCTTTGCCGGCGGCAAGCTGTACTGCAAGTGCGCCAAGGACAAGGTCGAGGTGACCATCGGCGCGCAGACCGCGCACAACCACGCCTGCGGCTGCAGCAAGTGCTGGAAGCCGGCCGGCGCGCTGTTCTCGCAGGTGGCCGTCGTCTCGCGCGACAAGGTGCAGGTCACCGCCCATCCGGAAAAGCTCAAGGTGGTCGATGCCAACGCCGTCATCCAGCGCCATGCCTGCAGCGGCTGCGGCGTGCATATGTACGGCCGCATCGAGAACAAGGCGCATCCCTTCTACGGCCTCGACTTCGTGCACACCGAGCTCTCCGACAGCAGCGGCTGGTCGCCGCCGGAGTTCGCGGCGTTCGTCTCGTCCATCATCGAGACCGGCACCGATCCGGCGCAGATGTCCGACGTGCGCGGGCGGTTGAAGCAGCTCGGGCTGGAGCCCTACGACTGCCTGTCGCCGGCGCTGATGGACGCCATTTCGACGCACGTCGCCAAGAGCAAGAAGGCTGCTTAAGTAGGCACTGCCCCCTCATCACTCCCTCTCCCGCCTGCGGGAGAGGGCTGGGGAGAGGGTGGACAGCGGCTGTATTCCCCTCTCCCTAGCCCGCGCTCCGCGCCCCACGGCCGGCTTAGCACAGCCGGCCGGCTCAGGCGGCGCGAAGCATGCTTCGCGAAACCCTGCCTTCGCCCCCGCAAGCGGGGAGAGGGGATTGTTTTGGGCGCTTTCCCCGGGCCGGGGAGAGGGGATTGGTTTGGGTGCCTCTCCACGGCGGGGAGAGGGGATATTCGCTACTGCTGCAGTGCGCTCGCCTGAGTGGGCTGGCGCGCGGCGAGGTTGTGCGCGTGGAAGCGCAGGTGTTCCTCGATGAAGGTGGCGATGAAGAAGTAGCTGTGGTCGTAGCCCTCGCGCAGGCGCAGTTCGAGCGGGACGCCGGCTTTCGCGCAGGCCTCGCGCAGCAGGTCCGGCTTGAGCTGGCTGTCGAGGAACTGGTCCTTCGTGCCCTGGTCAACCCGCAGCGGCGGCCACTTCCAGCCGCGCGATTCGATCAGGGCGGTGGCGTCGTACTGGCGCCAGGCGTCGCGATCCCCGCCGAGATAGCCGGCGAGCGCCTTCTCGCCCCAGGGGCAGCGCATCGGCGACGAGATGGGTGCAAAAGCGGATACCGACTTGAAGCGCTGCGGATTGCGCAGCGCCAGCACCAGCGCGCCGTGGCCGCCCATGGAGTGGCCGAAGATGCCGGCCCGCGCCGGGTCCACGGCGAAGTTCGCGGCGACCAGCCAGGGCAGCTCCTCCGTCAGGTAGGAATACATGCGGAAGTGCTTGCGCCAGGGTTCCTGCGTCGCGTCTACGTAGAACCCCGCGCCCTGACCGAAATCGTAGCTGTCCTTGTCGTCGGGCACGCCCTCGCCGCGCGGGCTGGTGTCCGGCGCGACGATGGCGATGCCGAGCTCCGCCGCCACCCGCTGGGCGCCCGCCTTGACGATGAAGTTCTCCTCGGTGCAGGTGAGCCCCGACAGCCAGTAGAGCACCGGCACCAGGCCATCCTTCGCCTGCGGCGGCAGGAACAGGCCGAAGCGCATGGTGCAGCCGGTCTCCGGCG
>JAEHDO010000494.1 GCA_016880375.1 Betaproteobacteria bacterium
GCCGGTGCCAATCGCATCGATCCGGACAAGCTGAACGAACTCGACCGGCACATCCTCAAGGAAGCCTTCAAGCAGGCGCGCAAGCTGCAGGACAAGATCAGGCTGGATTACCGCCTGTAGGCGGATTCAGAAACTGCCGCCGGTCGCTGCAAAAAGCCGGTCGCGCAACTGGATCAGGCGCGGTCCCATCTCGTCGAAGATGCGCTGGCGCGTCATCTCGAAGGGCGGGCCGGCGCAGGTGAGGGCGAGGATCTTCGAGTGGTCGCGCGAGACCAGCGGCACGGCGACGGAGTACACATCCTTGTTCCATTCGCCCAGCGAGACGCAGAAGCCGTGCTTCTGGTATTCGCGTACCGCCTTCTCGAAGCTGGCGCGAAAGCCTTCCCAGTCCTCCTTGCGTCCGGTCTTGCGGTGCTCCTCGAGCATCGCCGCGCGCGCCGCTTCGGGCAGCCCGCAGTGGTAGGCGCGCCCCAGCGCCGTCATGCCGTAGGGTACGCGCGCGCCGACCTCCAGGCGCATTTGGAAGGTCGGGTTGCCCTGGCAGACCTCGAGAAAAACCATGTGCGGCTGGTCGCGCGCCGCCAGGCAGACCGTGGCGCGGGCGTAGTCGGCGAACTCCTGCATCAGCGGCCGCGCAATGGCGCGGATGTCCTGGCTGGCGAGGAAGGAATAGCCCAGCGCCAGCACGCCCACCGAGAGGGAATACTTGCCCGACTCCGGCGAGTAATTCAGGTAGCCGAGCTGGGTCAGCGTGTAGGTCAGGCGCGTGACGGTCGGCTTGGGCAGGTGCGCACGCTGCGCGATCTCGCTGTTGCCCAGCACGGGATGACGCGGCGTGAAGGCGCGCAGGATGTCCAGGCCGCGCGCCAGCGCCGTGACGAACTGCCGGTCCTTGGAGGGCTTGGCGGCGCGCGGTTTCTCTTCCGGCGTGTTGCGGGTTGTCTTGGCCATGGTTTTTTTCCTCCGGTCAGGCTTCCGGCAGGATCACGACTTTTCCTTTCACCTGGCGATCCAGCAGCCGCTGGATGGCCTCCGGCGCGCGGGCCAGGGGAAACTGTTCGCTGACGACGGGATTGATTTTCTTTTCGGCGAACCAGGCCATCAGCTGCTTCATGTTTTTGACGTGGCCGCGCGGTTCGTGGCGCACCGAATCGCCCCAATACACGCCAATCAGCGAACGCTCCTTGAGCAGCGCCAGGTTGAGCGGGATCTTCGGGATCTCGCCGGCGGCGAAGCCGACGATGAGGAGCCGCCCGTGCCAGGCGGTGGCGCGCAGCGCCGATTCCGTGTAGTCGCCGCCGACCGGGTCATACACCATGTCCACGCCTTTGCCTTCTGTCAGCTCCAGCGTGCGCTTGCGCAGGTCTTCCGTGGCGTAGTTGATCGTTTCATCGGCACCGAGCTGGCGGCACAGTTCCAGCTTGTCCTCGCTCGAAGCGGCGGCGATGACGCGCGCGCCCATTGCCTTGCCGATCTCGACGGCCGCCGCGCCGACCCCGCCCGCGGCGCCGAGCACCAGCAGCGTCTCGCCCGCCTGCAGCCTGCCGCAATCGGCGAGCCCATGCAGCGACGTGCCGTAGGTCAGCACCAGCGCCGCGCCGGTGGCGAAGTCCATGCCTTCGGGCAGGGGCATGATCCGCTCGGCCGCCGCCGTGCATTCCTCGGCGAAGCCGCCGATGCCGGGAAAGGCGATGACGCGGTCGCCGGGCTTCAATCCCTGCACGCCTTCTCCGATTTCCTTGACCAGGCCGGCCACTTCCGCGCCGGGCGAGAAGGGCAGCGGCGGTTTGGTCTGGTAGAGGCCTTGCACCATCAGCGCGTCGGGGAAGTTGAGCGCGCTCGCCTTGACGTCGATCACGACCTGTCCCGGCCCGGCTTTCGGCGAAGGGACGTCGTGCACCGCCAGCTTGTTGGGCGGGCCGTATTCGGAGCAGAGGAGGGCTTTCATGGGTTCCTCAGAGCGGGGTCGGGTTGCGGTCTTCGAGGATGTCTTCCATCCTCAGGCGCACGGCCTGCTTGATGCGGCTGTGGGGGATGACGTAGAAGCGGTTCGCGGCAACGGCGTCGAAGACTGCGCTGGCCATGTCGTCGGCCGTCAGGCGGCCGGACTTCACCGCCTGGCCCATGCGTTCCTGGTAGGCGGCGGAGGCGGCCGAGGGCGGCGCGGCCTCGCCGAAGCGCGCCGGCCGGTTGCGCTCCGAGGTGTGGATGGCGGTCGGCACCCAGGCCGGGCAGAGCACCGAGACGCCGACCTTCGCTTTCTGTGCGGCAAGTTCCGTGTACAGCGTCTCCGACAGCGTGACGACGCCGTGCTTGCTGACGTTGTAGGCGGCCATGGCAGGGGTGGATAGCAGGCCGGCGACGGAGGCGGTGTTCACCATGTGGCTCTCGCCCTCCTGCGCCAGCATGCGCGGCA
>JAEHDO010000089.1 GCA_016880375.1 Betaproteobacteria bacterium
TGCATGACGAAGCCGTGGCGGGCGTTGTCGAAGTGTTCGGAGGACTGCAGCAGCGCCTTGGAGGGGACGCAGCCGACGTTGAGGCAGGTGCCGCCGAGGCGCACCTCGCCCTTCGGGTCGTCGTAGGCCTCGGACTCGACGCAGGCGGTATTGAAACCGAGCTGCGCGGCGCGGATGGCGGCGACATAGCCGCCGGGGCCGCCGCCGATGACGAGGACGTCAAATTGCTTGGCCATGTCAGATCTCCAGCAGCAGGCGCGCCGGATCCTCCAGCGCTTCCTTCATGGTGACGAGGCCGAGCACCGCTTCGCGGCCGTCGATGATGCGGTGGTCGTAGGACATCGCCAGGTAGTTCATCGGGCGGACGACGATCTGGCCGTTCTCGACGACGGCGCGGTCCTTGGTGGCATGGATGCCGAGGATGGCCGACTGCGGCGGGTTGATGATGGGCGTCGACAGCATCGAGCCGAAGACGCCGCCGTTGGAAATGGAGAAGGTGCCGCCGGTGAGCTCCTCGATGGAGAGCTTGCCGTCCTTGGCCTTGGCGCCGAACTCGGCGATCTTCTTCTCGATGTCGGCGAGCGACATCTGGTCGGCGTCGCGCAGGATCGGCACCACCAGGCCGCGGGGCGAGCCGACGGCGATGCCGATGTCGAAGTAGCCGTGGTAGACGATGTCGCTGCCGTCGATGGAGGCATTGAGCACCGGGTACTTCTTCAGCGCGGCGACGGCCGCCTTGACGAAAAAGGACATGAAGCCGAGCTTGACGCCGTGCTCCTTCTCGAACTTGTCCTTGTACTTGTTGCGCAGCTCCATCACCGGCGCCATGTTCACCTCGTTGAAGGTGGTGAGGATGGCGGCGGTCGACTGCGACTGCACCAGGCGCTCGGCGATGCGGGCGCGCAGGCGGCTCATCGGCACGCGCTGCTCGGTGCGCTCGCCGACGATGTTGTCGACGTTCACCGGGGCGGCGGGCTGGGCCAGGGCCGGGCGCGTCGGGGCGGCCGCAGCCGCGGGTACGGCGGGACGCTGGCCGGCTTCCAGCACGTCGGCCTTGGTGACGCGGCCGCCGCGGCCGGAGCCTTCGACGGCGGCGGCATCGAGGCCTTTCTCGGCCATCAGCTTGCGGGCGGCGGGGCCGGCCGGGGCGGCGGCAGCGGGCGCAGAAGTCAGCTTCTGCGGGACGGCGGCCGCCTTGGCGGGCGCCGCAGCGGCAGCGCCGGCCGCGGCCTTGGCTTCGGTGTCGAGCTGCGCGATGACCTCGCCGGCAACGACGCTTTCGCCGTTGCCCTTGATGATCTTCACCAGCACGCCGGATTCGGGCGCGGGCAGCTCGAGCACGACCTTGTCGGTCTCGATGTCGATGAGGTTCTCGTCGCGGGCGACGGCCTGGCCTTCCTGCTTGTGCCAGGAGACCAGGGTCGCCTCGGCGACGGATTCGGACAGTTGGGGGACTTTGACGTCAATCAGCATTTTTCTCTCCGCTTATGCTTGTTGCTTCTGCGAACCGAGGGCCTCGTTGATGAGGTCCTTCTGCTGCTCCATGTGTTTCGAGGCGTAGCCGACCGCCGGCGAGGCCGAGGCCGGCCGCGAGACGACCAGCAGCTCCTGGCCCTTGCGCAGGACGCTCTGCAGGCGATGCGCCTTGGCATACCAGGCACCCTGGTTGAGCGGCTCTTCCTGGCACCACACCAGTTCCCTGGCATTGGGATAGCGCTTGAGTTCCTCGGCGAAGCGCCGGTCGTCGAAGGGGTAGAGCTGCTCGACGCGCAGGAAGGCGACGTTGCCGAGCTTGCGCTCGCGGCGCGCCGCCAGCAGGTCGAAGTACACCTTGCCGGCGCAGGCAACGATGCGCGTCACCTTCTTCGGATCGATCGGGTCGATCTCGCCGATGACGGTATTGAAGGTGTCGTTGGCGATGTCCTCGAGCGTCGTCGTCGCCTCCTTGTTGCGCAGCAGGGATTTCGGCGTGAATACGATCAGGGGCTTGCGCTGCTTCCTCAGCATCTGCCGGCGCAGCAGGTGGTACATCTGGCCGGCGCTCGACGGCATGCAGACCTCCCAGTTGAACTCGGCGGAGAGCTGCATGTAGCGCTCGACCCGCGCCGAGGAATGCTCCGGGCCCTGTCCCTCATAGCCGTGCGGCAGCAGCAGCACGAGGCCGCAGCCGCGCCCCCACTTGGCCTCGCCCGAGGAGAGGAACTGGTCGATGACGACCTGGGCACCGTTGGTGAAGTCGCCGAACTGCGCCTCCCAGATCACCAGCTCGTTGGGGCTGGCGGTGGCGAAGCCGTACTCGAAGGCCAGCACGGCCTCCTCGGAGAGCACCGAATCGAAGCAGTGGAACCAGCCCTGCTTTTCCTGGAGGCTGGCGAGCGGCCAGAAGGTGCCCTCGTCCCATTTTTCGCGGTTCTGGTCGTGCAGCGCGGCATGGCGGTGGAAGAAGGTGCCGCGGCCGACGTCCTCGCCGGAGATGCGCACGTTGAAGCCGGCAGCGAGCAGCGTGGCGTAGGCGAGGTTCTCGCCCATGCCCCAGTCCACCTGCAGCTTGCCCTGACCCATCGCCTTGCGGTCGTCGATGATCTTCTGCACGCGCGGATGCAGGGTGAAGTTCGCCGGGATTTCGGTCAGGCGCCCGGCGAGGCGCTTGAGCTCCTTCATCGGCACGGTGGTGTCGCACTTCTCCGTGTAGGGCACGTTGACGTGCGGCGTCCAGTCGATGGCGAACTTGCTGTGGTAGTCGGTGATGACCGGGTCGATCAGGTGGCGGCCCTCGTCGAGCGCGGTGCGGTAATCCTTGATCATCTGCTCGGCGTCGCCGGGGGCGATGAGGCCCTGCGCCTCCAGCTTGTCCGCGTACAGCTTGCGCGTGCCGGGATGCTGGGCGACCTTCTTGTACATCAGCGGCTGGGTGACCATCGGCTCATCCTGCTCGTTGTGGCCGAGCTTGCGGAAGCAGACGATGTCCACCACCACGTCCTTGCTGAACGCCTGGCGGAATTCCATGGCGATCTGGGTCACCAGGGCGACGGCCTCGGGGTCGTCGCCATTCACGTGGAAGATCGGCGCCTCGACCATCTTGAAGAGGTCGCTGCAGTAGAGCGAGGAGCGGTAGTCGCGCAGGTCGGAGGTGGTGAAGCCGATCTGGTTGTTGACGATGAGATGCACCGTGCCGCCGGTGCCGTAGCCGCGTGTCTGCGAGAAGTTGAGCATCTCCTGGTTGACGCCCTGCCCGGCGACGGCGGCATCACCGTGGATCAGCACCGGCAGCGCCTCGGCCTTGCCGTTGGCGCCGCGGCGCACCTGGCGCGCATACACCGAGCCGGCGACGACGGGATTGACGATCTCCAGGTGCGAGGGATTGAAGGCCAGCGTCAGGTGCATCGGGCCGCCGGGGGTGGCGACATCCGAAGAA
>JAEHDO010000495.1 GCA_016880375.1 Betaproteobacteria bacterium
AGGTACTTGCGCGCCTTGGCGTCGGCCAGGCTGAGGCGGTTTTCGTTGATCAGCATGGTCTGGAACTTGATCCAGCCCTGCCAGGCTTCCTTCGAAACGTTCTCGAAAATGCGCTTGCCCAGCTCGCCGGGGATGGGCGGAAAATCCATGCCTTCCGCCTCGCGGCCCAGCTTGACGCATTTCACCATGCGGCCCATTGCGATTCCTTTCCTGTCTGATGCGCCCGCGGCGGCGGGCTAACGGCGGATATTCTACCGTTTTCAGTGCAACTTCGCGCTGCCGAAAACCGCCCAGCGGTTCTTGCCGCTCAGCTTGGCCTGGTACATGGCGGAGTCGGCGCGGGCGATGATTTCCTCGCTGCTGGTGGCATGCGTCGGGTAAAGGGCGATGCCGAGGCTGGCGGTAAGCTGGACCTCGCGCCCGGCGAAGACGAAGCGCATGTCGGCGATCTTGCCGCCGACGCGGCGCGCCAGCCCGACCATTTCCTCCTCGTCAGCATCGGGGGCGAGGATGGCGAACTCGTCGCCGCCGACGCGAAAGAAGATCTCGTTGCGCCGCACGGTGGCACCGACCTCCTCGGCCAGCCGGATCAGCACGGTATCCCCCGCCTGATGGCCATATTCGTCGTTGATCGGCTTGAAGCCGTCCAGGTCGATGGCGAGCAGGCCGGCATGGCTGTCGCGCCGGGAGGCCTCGGCGAGAATGCGGTCTATCTCCTCGTGGAAGCGGCGGCGGTTGTAAAGGCCGGTGAGCGGGTCGCGCTCGGCGAGCTGGATGAGCTGGCTCTCGAGCTGCTTCTGGTGCGTGACGTCCTCGTAGATCCAGACGCGGCCGATGAACCGCCCCGGCTTTTCTCCCGGCACCAGGGCGGAGATGTCGGTGATGATGCGGTCGTCGTGCAGCGCGATCTCGTAGGCGCCACTGACCTCCTCGCCCGCCTGCACCTCTTCCAGGTGCCGGCGGTAGCCGACGTCGTCCTGGCGCAGGTGCGCCGTGCGATCGATCATGCTGCTGTAGCGCAAGCCGGCCAGGTTCTCGTCGCGCGGCAGCCCCCAGATTTCGCGGCAGGCATTGTTGATGTACACCACGCGCTGGTTGCCGTCCACGAAGAGCACCCCGATCTTCATCACGTTGAGCAGCGCCTCCAGGCGCGAGCGCTCCTCGTTGCTGTGCGTCAGGTAATACTCCTTCAGCGCCTGCGCTCGGCGCAGCTCGACCACGTTGTCGAGCAGCTTCAGCTCGGCTTGCTTGCGCGCCTGGATCTCGTCGGCGGAAACGCGCAGGCCGAG
Organism: Betaproteobacteria bacterium; assembly: GCA_016880375.1. Lineage (GTDB taxonomy): Bacteria > Pseudomonadota > Gammaproteobacteria > Burkholderiales > Rhodocyclaceae > Desulfobacillus. The sequence goes on from JAEHDO010000495.1 coordinate 1,290, forward strand.
GTACTCCCCGGCCGGACCGTTGATGGGCTGCCAGTTGACGACCGTCCACACGAGGCTGCCGTCCTTGCGCTTCATGCGCACCTCGAAGTTGTCGCCGGTGCTGCCGCGCAGCGCCTTGAGCGCCACCTCGAGGGTCGCCTTGCGGTCCTTGTCGAACACCAGCATGTCGACCAGGTTGTTGGAGAGCAGGCACTCGGACGGCGTATAGCCGGTGATGCGCTCGACCGAGCGGTTGATCCAGATAAGGCGGCCGTGGGGGTTGAACCAGGCTTCCACGCCGTAGGTGTAGTCGGCGATGGCATGGAAGCGCCCCTCACTCTTCTTGAGCGCCTCGACACGCTCGTCGAGCACCTGCGACATGCGGTTGAAGGCGCGCGTCAGGGCGCCGATTTCGTCGTTGCTGCCGACCGGCAGGCGCACGGTCGATTCGCCGCTCTCGAGCGCGCCGACGCCGCGCTGCAGGGCACGCAGGTTGCGCGTCAGCCAGTAGCCGATCACCGAGAGCAGCGCCACCGTCAGCAGAAAGGCCACCCAGCCGATGACGATGCTCTGCCACAACAGCTGGTAGCTGGCCTGCTGCAGGAACTGCGTGTCGATGCCGAAATGCACGCTGCCGACCACCCGCTCGCCGATGTGCAGCACCGTCATGCCGTCGAAACGACCGGCTTCGCGCGGCAACTGGGAAAAGTCGTCCTGGGGCGTCGGCAGGGGGCGCACGGGCTCCCAGCCTTCCGCTGCGACGACACGCTGTTCGGCGTCCTTGAGTAGGACATAGCGGATGCCCTTCTGCTGGCCCAGTTGGCTGACCAGGCGCGTCAGCTTGACGTAATCGCGCTCGACCAGCGGCACCGCAAGCGAGGCGTTGTGCAGGATCTGCAATTCGGCCAGGTGGCGGTTCTCCCGCGAGACCAGGGCCTCGTCGAGCAGGCGCACGCTGTTGGCCACCAGCACCCACAGCATGACCAGCAGGACGAGGCTGGCCGCAGCGACAAGGCGGAAACGCAGCGATAAGAACGTGCTTTTGAGCATGGGCGAGCCTTGTCCGGGCTACATGGCCTTGCCGAGGACCTTGGAACGGCGCTGCCAGTTGTACAGCTCGCGCTTCTCCCGCGGCAGGGAGTCGACGCCGGCATCCTTGAAACCGCGTTCGATGAACCAGTGGGAGGTGCGCGTCGTCAGCACGAACAGCCGCTTCAGGCCGGCCTTGCGGGCGCGCGCCTCCATGTAATGCAGCAACTGCTCGCCGTAGCCGACGCGGCGGTAGTCGGGGTTGACGGCGAGGCAGGCCAGTTCCGCCGCCTTGTCCTTGCTGAAGGGGTAAAGCGCGGCGCAGCCGAGGATGACGCCGTCGTGTTCGAGCACGGAGAAGCGGCCGATCTCCATCTCCAGTCGCTCGCGGCCGCGCCGCACCAGCGTGCCATCCGCCTCCAGCGGCGCGATCAGGCCGACGATGGCGGCGACGTCGTCGATGGTCGCCTCGCGCAGGCGCGCCAGCGGATCGCGCGTCACCACCGTGCCGACGCCCTCGTGGGTGAACAGTTCGAGCAGCAGGCCGCCGTCGATGTCGCGGTCGATGAGGTGGGCACGCTTGACGCCGGCGCGCGTGGCGCGCATGCAGCAGGGCAGGTAGAGGCCGAGGTCCTCGGTCAGGCGCTTGGGTTTCTTCAGCACCTGCTCCGCCTCCTCGGCGGTGATCGCCTCCACCAGCTTGCCGCGGCCGTCGGTGACGCCCGGTGCGTCGCAGAGGAAGATCAGCTTCTCGGCCTGCAGGGCGACCGCCACCGCCTCGGCCACCTCTTCCATGCAGAGATTGAAGATTTCGCCGGCGGGCGAGACGCCGATCGGGCTGATGAGCACGACGTTCTGCTGGTCGAGGTCGGCGCTGATTTCCTCGGCGACGATCTTGCGCACGGCGCCGGTGTATTGAAAGTCGACGCCGTCGACGACGCCGACCGGCTTGGCGGTAATGAAGTTGCCGCCGGTGACGCGCATCCAGGCGCCCGCCATCGGCGTATTGGGCAGCCCCTGCGAGAGCAGCGCCTCGATCTCCAGGCGGGTGACGCCCATCGCCGCCTTGACGCATTCGAGGGCTGCGGCGTCGGTGACGCGCAGCCCCTTGTGGTACTTCGCCTTGAGTTTGCGCCGCTTCAACTCCGCCTCGATCTGCGGCCGCGCGCCGTGCACCAGCACCAGGCGGATGCCGAGGGCCGCCAGCAGGTTGCAGTCCTGCGCCAGCGCCTGCGCCAGCGCCCCTTGCGCCACCTCGCCGCCGAAACCGATGACGAAGGTGCGGCCGCGGAAGGCGTGGATATAGGGCGCTGCCTGGCGGAACCAGGAAACATAATGCCGCGTGGATTCAGGCGAAGTCATGTCAGCATGCCGAGAAATGATATTAAACAGCCCATCCAACCCAATGTTTTGCTTGAATTTTAGCCCATGAAAACGGCATGGGGGCGGGAATATTTCACGGCCCCCATGCCACTGCGCCGGGCATTGCCGCCGTTCATCGGCCGTTTTGTCCTTCGTGGCGTCGTCACAGGCCGGCCTCGAGGCGATCGCACAGGGTCTTCAGCACCTTGATGCGGGCATGGTACTTGTCGTTGGCCTCGACCAGGGTCCAGGGGGCAATCTCGGTGCTGCTGCGGTCGATCATGTCGCACACGGCATGCTCGTAGTCGTCCCACTTCTTGCGGTTGCGCCAGTCCTCGGCGGTGATCTTGAAGCGCTTGAAGCGGGTCTTCTCGCGCTCCTTGAAGCGCTTCAGCTGCTCCTCCGCCGTGATGGCCAGCCAGAACTTGGCGACGATGGCGCCGCTTCTCACCAGCTGGTCCTCGAAGTCGTTGATCTCGGCGTAGGCGCGCATCCAGTCGGCCTCGGGGGCGAAGCCCTCGACGCGCTCGACCAGCACGCGGCCGTACCAGGAGCGGTCGAAAACGGTGACGCGGCCGATGCGCGGGACATACCGCCAGAAGCGCCACAGATAGGGCTGGGCGCGCTCCTCCTCGGTCGGCGCGGCGATCGGGATGATCTGGTACTGGCGCGCGTCCAGGGCGCCGGTGATGCGGCGGATGCTGCCGCCCTTGCCGGCGGCATCCGCGCCCTCGAAGACGAGGATGAGCGAGCGCTCCTTGAACTTCGGATCACGCGTGAGCAGGTTGAGCCTGCCCTGGTATTTTTCCAGGTCCTTGTCGAAGCGCTTCTTCGGCAGGGCCAGGCTCATGTCGAGTGTATTGATCAGATCGCGCCGGTCCACGGCGGGCGGCGGCGGCGGGGCGCTGACGGCGAGGCGCCGGGCACCCTTGCGTTCCTGCGCAACGCGCTGCCTGAATGCGTCTAGCAGGATCTTCGCCACCGTCAGCGAGCGGTAGCGCTCGTCGGCGCCCTCGACCACGATCCAGGGCGCCACGCCGGTGCTGGTGTGGCGCAGGGTGTGCTCGGAGACGGCGCGGAACTTGTCATAGATGGCGAAGTGCTCCCAGTCGGCCTTGGTGACGCGCCAGCGCGAGTCCTTGTCCTTCTCCAGCGCCTTGAGGCGCTTCCTCTGCGCGTCCTTGGAAAGGTGGAACCAGAACTTGAGGATCAGCGCGCCCTCGTCGGCGAGCATCTGCTCGAAGCGGTTGATCTCCTCGATGGACTGGTCGAGGTCGGCGGCCTTGGTCTTCTTCAGCACGCGATTGACGATGGGGTCGGTGTACCAGTTGCCGAAGAGGATGCCGATCTTGCCCTTGGGCGGCAGGGCGCGCCAGAAGCGCCACATGAAGGGGCGCTCGCGCTCTTCGTCGGAGGGCGGCGGGAAGGCGTGCGTCTGGATGTGGCGCGGATCCATCCAGGCATTGAGGAGATTCACCGTCTCGCCCTTGCCGGCGCCGTCGACGCCGTTGATGAGGATGATGACGGGAAATGTCTTCAGCTCGCCGACGTCGAACTGCGCGTCGAGCAGGTCGGCACGCAGCTTCGGCTCCTCCTTGCCGTAGGTCGCCTTGTCGATCTTGTGTCCCAGTTCCGCCGATTCGAACATGATCAGTGACTCCCCCTGGTTCTCAGATATCGCCGCCCAGCGCGCCCAGCGCGGCCAGCGCGGCCGGGCCCGCCGTTTCGGTGCGCAGGATGCGCGGACCGAGCGACAGGGCCGAGAAACCCGCCATGCCCGCCACCGCCGCTTCCTCCTCGCTCAGGCCCCCTTCCGGCCCGACCAGCAGCAGGAATCTGTCATTCCCGGCCAGCTCGCGCGGCCGGCGCCCGCCCTGCGGCGAGAGCAGCAATCGACATGTTTCATTGTCTTGCCGCAGTTGGCCGAGCCATTGCCGCAGATCAAGAATCGGCGCGATTTCCGGCAGCCGGTTGCGCCCGCACTGCTCGCAGGCCGACACCGCCACCTGCCGCCAGTGCTCGACGCGCCTGACGGCGCGTTCTCCGGACAGCCTCACCACGCTGCGCGATGCGAGCAACGGCTGAATGCGCGCCACGCCCAGTTCGACGGCCTTCTGCACCACCCAGTCCATCTTGTCGGCTGCTGGCAGCGCCTGCGCCAGGACCAGTTCGAGCGGCGACTCGCGCTCGACGTCGCACCGGTCGCCGAGCCGCACGCGCACGCCGCGACCCGTCTCGGCGATGCGGCCGGAATACTCGCCGCCCTCGCCGTTGAACAGCGTCACGGCGTCGCCGACGTCAAGGCGCAGTACGCGCAGGGCATGGTGCGCCGCGGCCGGCGGCAACTCGATCAGGCTGTCCGGCGCGAGCGGCTGCGGGCAGAAGAAGCGCGAAATCATCGTGCTATTATTCCGCAGCTGGCGGATTTTTCCCACAGCTAATCGTCATGGTCAGCCTCACCACCCCCCTCTGCGACTTCGGCCGGAAAGCCCCCGACTTCGACCTGCCCGGCACCGACGGCCGCCGCCACGGCCTGTCCAGCGCACGCGGCCCCAACGGCCTGCTGCTGATGTTCATCTGCAACCACTGTCCCTACGTCAAGGCGGTGCTCGAACGCATCGTGCGCGACTGCCGCGAGCTGGCGGGACACGGCATCGGTTCGATCGCCGTCATGTCGAACGACCCGACCGACTACCCGGAGGATGCCTGGGACAATATGGTGGCGGTGGCGAATCGCATGGAATTCCCCTTCCCCTACGTCCTCGACGAAACGCAGGAAGTGGCGAAGGCCTACGGCGCGGTATGCACGCCGGACTTCTTCGGCTTCAACGCGAAACTCGAGCTGCAGTACCGCGGCCGACTCGACGCCTCGCGCAAGGAGTCAGCCCCGGCGGCACGGCGCGACCTGTTCGAGGCCATGCTGCAGGTGGCGCAAACCGGCGAGGGGCCGCGCGAGCAGATCCCGAGCATGGGCTGCTCGATCAAGTGGAAGGAAGGCCCATGAGTTCGGCGTACTACGAGCTGGCCGCCGCCGTCACCCAGGTGGTGCGCGAGGTTGCCGCACAGGTGGTGATGCCGCGCTACCTGCAGGTGGTGCGCGAGCACAAGGCCGACGGCACCATCTTCACCGAGGTGGATATCGCCGCCCAGCGCGCCCTCGCCGGGCGTCTGGGCATGCTGCGCGCGCGGCCGATGCTGGGCGAGGAGGAAATGGGCGAAGACGAGCAGCGGCGGCTCTGGCAGGAGGGCGCCGGGGGCCTGTGGGTGGTCGACCCCATCGACGGCACCACCAACTACGTCGCCGGCCTGCCCTTCTTCGCCATCTCGGTGGCCTTTTTCATCGAGGGCCGGGCCGTGGTCGGCGTGGTCTACGATCCGGC
>JAEHDO010000090.1 GCA_016880375.1 Betaproteobacteria bacterium
CCGGATTTCCCGGCGCGAAGGCGTTCGCCAGCGCCAGCAGCTTCTCGAAGCAGGCCTTCAGCGCGCCCTCGGGCGCAGGCCTGCCCTCGCGCCGCGCCAGGGCGGCGAGCTTCTGCCAGGCCAGGGTGCGCTGGAAAAGGCGCAGGAAATCCTCGGCGTCGGTCAGCGCCGCAGCGGCATACACCGAAGCGCGGTCGCGGCGGAAGTTGCCCTCGTCCAGCTCCGCTTCCAGCCCGCCCAGCCCGGCGCTGATGACCATGCCGAACTCGCGCGTGCTGTTGAGGCTGATGCGCACATCGACCGCCCCGGCCGTCGCCGCAGCGTCGAAGCCGAGGCCGAGGCTGCCGAGCAGCGCCTTCAACTCGCCCGCCTCCAGGCTGCCGCGCCCCTGCCCCGCCGCCTGGCGGAACAGCTCCCCGGCCTGCGTCGTTGATGAATTATTCACGTTACCGTCCTTCCTGGAGAATCACGTCATGAGGCGCGGCTATGGCTTTCATTATTGTGGCCGCACAGTGGCGGGGAACTATATCAGATACAGTTTTATATAAGTATTGTTTTAATCTGTATCAGTTGATCTCCATCAAGCCCGTCCGGCGACGCGTCAGCGGTCGAGCGCGCCGGCGCCGATGTCGCCCACCCGCTCCACGCCGAGCAGGGTCATGGTGACCTCCAGTTCGCGCTTGAGGATGGCGAGGATTTCGGCGACGCCCTGTTCGCCCCTGGCGGCGAGGCCGTAGGCCCAGGAACGGCCGAGCATGACGGCTTTCGCGCCGCTGGCAAGCGCCTTGGCGACGTCCTGGCCGCTGCGGATACCGCCGTCCATGAGGATTTCCAGGCGCTCGCCGACGGCGTCGCGGATGCGTGGCAGAACGGAGATGGCGGACGGCGCGCCGTCGAGCTGGCGGCCGCCATGGTTGGAGACGATCACCGCGCTGGCGCCGACCTCGGCCGCCGAGCGGGCGTCGTCGACGTCGAGCACGCCCTTGACGACAATGTGGCCCGGCCAGTTCTGCCGCACCCAGTCGAGGTCCTTCCAGGTGACGCCGGGATCGAACTGGGCGTCGACCCAGCCCTTCATCGCCTCGAGGCTCCTTGCAGAGGGCACGGCCTGGGCGAGATTGCCGAAGGTGAGCGGCTTGCCGCCGATCGGCACATCGATGAGCCAGCCCGTGTGACTGACGATGTCCCAGAGCTTCGCCAGGCGGCCGAGCGGGCCGGCGCCGCCGGTCATGCCGTTGCGCACGTCGCGGTAGCGCGTGGCGAAGACGGGGAGGTCGACGGTGAACACCAGCGTGGTGCAGCCGGCGGCCCGGGCGCGGGCGAGCAGCTCGGTGGCGTAGCCGCGGTCGCGGATGACGTAGAGCTGGAACCAGAACGGCACCGTGCCGGCGGCACTGACTTCCTCGATTGAGCAGATGGAGACGGTGCTGAGGCAGAACGGCACGGCGGCGGCCTGCGCCGCGCGCGCCGCCTGCACTTCGCCGCGGCGGGCGTAGAGGCCGGCGAGGCCCACCGGGCCGAGAACCAGCGGCTGGGCCAGCTTCTGGCCGAGGACGGTGGTGGCGGTGTCGATGTTGCACGCGCCGCGCAGGACGCGCTGGTGCAGCTTGAGGGCGTCGAGGTCGCTGCGGTTGGCGGCGAGCGTCAGCTCGTTGTAGGCACCGCCGTCGATGTAGTCGAAGAAGGCCTTCGGCAGGCGCCGCTGCGCCAGCAGGCGGTAATCGGAGACGGATGCGGGGACGAGCATGGGGGCCTCGCGCGAGGATGATCGCGCGATTATCCCACTACGCCGGCATGGCGGTCAGCCTGAGGAACTTGTCGTGCAACTGCTCCTTGCTCTCGGTGTTGTTGGGGTCGACGACGATGCAGTCGACCGGGCAGACGGCGATGCATTGCGACTCGTCGTAGTGGCCGACGCATTCGGTGCATTTCTCGGCGTCGATGACGTAGGTTTCATCGCCCTGCGAGATGGCGTTGTTGGGGCACTCCGGTTCGCACACGTCGCAGTTGATGCATTCGTCGGTGATCATCAAAGCCATTTTTCTGACTCTCCTTACTCGATTGTCCAGGTGTCGCCGCTGTTGAAGAGGCCGGCGAGGTCGCCGCGCCCCCTGCGCGCCTCGGCGTCGGCGTGCAACTGGATGTTCATGTCCTCGTAGGTCGGCGCGCTCACGGCGCGGAAGACGCCGAGTGGCACGGGCAGGGCCGGCGCGTCGAACTGCGAGAGGAAGAAGGCCAGGCCGCCGTGCTCGGCGGCTTCGTCGTGCACCACGAGATCGGCTTCCGCCAGGCCTTTGTCGCCGAGCGCGATGACCTCCGGCTCGAGGCCGCGCAGGCGCACGCCCTTGTCGCGGTTCTTGCCGAAGACCAGCGGCTTGCCGTGCTCGAGCAGCAGGCGGGCGTCGTCGCGCAGGCTCTTGTCGGTGATGGCGTCATAGGCGCCGTCGTTGAAGACGATGCAGTTCTGGAAGATCTCGACGAAGGCCGTGCCCTTGTGTTCGGCGGCGCGCTTCAGTACGCCAGCCATGTGCGCCAGATCGCTGTCCACCGTGCGGGCGACGAAGGTGGCGCCGGCGCCCAGCGCCAGGGCGACCGGGCTGAAGGGGCGGTCGATGCTGCCGTGGGGCGTGGTCTTGGTCTTCTTGCCGAACTCGGAGGTCGGCGAGTACTGGCCCTTGGTGAGGCCGTAGATGCGGTTGTTGAGCAGGATGATCTTCAGGCCGATGTTGCGCCGCATGGCGTGGATGAAGTGGTTGCCGCCGATGGCCAGCGCGTCGCCGTCGCCGGTCACCACCCACACCGACAGCTCGGGCCGCGCCAGCTTCAGGCCGCTGGCGATGGCCGGCGCGCGGCCGTGGATGCTGTGCATGCCGTAGGTTTCCATGTAGTAGGGAAACCGGCTGGAGCAGCCGATGCCGGAGATGAAGGCGAAGTTCTCGCGCGGAATGCCGAGGGTGGGCATCAGCTTCTGGATCTGCGCCAGCACGGCGTAGTCGCCGCAGCCGGGGCACCAGCGCACGTCCTGGTTGGACTCGAAGTCCTTCTTGGTCAGGGTTGCCACGTCGTTCATTTCGCCCCCTTCTTGCACAACTCGACGATGCGGTCGTGGATCTCGGACACCTTGAACGGCTTGCC
>JAEHDO010000496.1 GCA_016880375.1 Betaproteobacteria bacterium
CTACATCGCCGGCACCATCATCAAGCCAAAGCTCGGCCTGCGCCCGGAGCCCTTCGCCAAGGCGGCCTACCAGTTCTGGCTCGGCGGCGACTTCATCAAGAACGACGAGCCGCAGGGCAACCAGGTGTTCTGCCCGGCCAAGAAGGTCTACCCGCTGGTCTACGACGCGATGAAGCGCGCCATGGACGAGACCGGCGAAGCCAAGATCTTCTCCGCCAACATCACCGCCGACGATCATTACGAAATGATCGCCCGCGGCGAATTCATCCTCGAAACCTTCGGGCCCGACGCCGACAAGGTGGCCTTCCTGGTCGACGGCTACGTCGGCGGCCCCGGCATGGTCACCACCGCCCGCCGCAACTTCGCCGGACAGTACCTGCACTACCACCGCGCCGGCCACGGCGCCGTCACCTCGCCCTCGGCCAAGCGCGGCTATACCGCCTACGTGCTGGCCAAGATGTCGCGTCTGCAAGGTGCTTCCGGCATCCACGTCGGCACCATGGGCTACGGCAAGATGGAAGGCGATAAGGACGACCGCGCCATCGCCTACATCATCGAGCGAGACAGCTATACCGGCCCCGCCTATCACCAGGAGTGGTACGGCATGAAGCCGACCACGCCGATCATCTCCGGCGGCATGAACGCGCTGCGCCTGCCCGGCTTCTTCGAGAACCTCGGCCACGGCAACGTCATCAACACCGCCGGCGGCGGCGCCTACGGCCATATCGATTCGCCGGCCGCCGGCGCCAAGAGCCTGCGCCAGGCCTATGAGTGCTGGAAGACGGGCGCCGATCCGATCCAGTACGCCAAGGAACACAAGGAATTCGCCCGCGCCTTCGAGTCCTTCCCCAAGGATGCCGACCAGATATTCCCCGGCTGGCGCGACAAGCTCGGCGTGCACAAGTAATATTCGCGAAAAATTCGCGCCCGGCTCACACTCCCCGCTCCGGCGGGGATTTTTTCCCGGGAAAACCCGACTCTTTTGATCGGATAAAGCCATGGCGAACAAAGAGCAGTTTCTGGTCAAGGCGGAACCCTACTATCAAGTGCAGGGGCAGGAAGTGGCGCTCTATGAGGCCGCCTACCACGCCCGCCTGCCGGTCATGGTCAAGGGCCCTACCGGCTGCGGCAAGTCGCGCTTTGTCGAGTACATGGCCTGGAAACTAGGCCGGCCGCTGATCACCGTGGCCTGCAACGAGGACATGACGGCCAGCGATCTGGTCGGCCGCTACCTGCTCGACGCCAACGGCACGCGCTGGCTCGACGGGCCGCTGACCACCGCTGCGCGCATCGGCGCCATCTGCTACCTGGACGAGATCGTCGAGGCGCGCCAGGACACCACCGTGGTGATCCACCCGCTGACCGATCATCGCCGCACGCTGCCGCTGGACAAGAAGGGCGAACTGATCGAGGCGCACGCGGATTTCCAGCTGGTGATCTCCTACAACCCAGGTTACCAAAGCCTGATGAAGGACCTCAAGCAGTCGACCAAACAGCGCTTCACCGCCTTCGATTTCGACTACCCGGAGGCGACGCTGGAAGCGCAGATTGTCGCGCGGGAAACCGGGATCGACCAGACCGTCGCGGCCCAGTTGGTCAAGGTCGCCCAGACCGCGCGCAACCTCAAGGGCCATGGCCTCGACGAGGGGGTGTCGACGCGCCTGATCGTCTACGCCGCGACGCTGATCGGGAAGGGCGTGACGCCGCGCGACGCCTGCCGCATGGCGATGGTGCGGCCGATCACCGACGATGCCGACATCCGCGCCACGCTCGACCACGCCATCGACGCGACCTTCGCTTGAAAGTCAGCGCCGGCGATACGGCGAGATAAAGCGATGCCGACCGGAATCCGCCCTGTCACCGATGCCCGCCAGCGGCAGATGGCGCATCCGCAGGTACAGGCCTGGTGGCAGGCGCTCGACTGCGGCTTCGCGCCGGTGGCCGATGTCTTCGAGGAATGCCTCTATGAAGCCCTGAGCAGCTTCGACAAGGCGCAGATTGAGGCCTACATCGGGGCCGCGCGCTTCATCGGCAAGCTCGGACGCGGACCGGAACCGCTGCTGGCCTTCCTCGAGGAGTGGCCGGCGGTGGCGATGGCCGCCAGCGGCGATCAGGAACCCTTGCTGCCGCAAGTGATGGGCGCCATCCGCGCGATGCAGAAATCGCCCAACAGCGCCGCCATCACGCCCTTTCTGCAAACCCTCGCGGCGGTGGCGAGGCGCCTGCAATCGGCCGAGCAGATCGAGCTCTACATCGACATTGCGCTGAACCTGATGGCGCGCACCTCGGGGTCGATCCACGGCCACCACACCACCTTTGCCAGTCCCGGCCTGCCGGCGTTCTTCGAGCAGGCGCCGCGCCTGCTCGGCCTGTTATCGACGGCGGGCCTGCGGAACTGGACCGAATTCGGCATCCGCAACCACGGCAGCCACCCTGAGCGCCAGGTCGAGTATTTCGCACTGAAGTCGGCCGACAGCCGCGCGGTGCTGCAGCGCGAACGCCACGGCACGCTGTTCGCGGACGTAGAGCGGACGCTCGATCTCTACTTGCGGGCACTTTGGCGCGACAGCGAGCTGCTGGTGCCCTATTCGACCGCTTTCGATGAATTGCGCCGGCCCGTTCCCTATTACGACAAGCTGGGCATGCGCGTGCCGGACGTGTTCGACGATGCCCATGGCCCCCGCGGCGCCGTCAGCGGCCTCGATCGCTATCGTGCCGTGCTGGCCCATATGGTCGGCCACCGCCGCTGGAGCACCGCGCAGATCGCCGACAACTGGAGCCCGTTCCAGCGCATGGCCGTCGAGTTCTTCGAGGACTGCCGCATCGAGACCCTGCTGATTCGCGAATATCCCGGCCTGCGCCGCATTTTCCTCGCCCTGCATCCGCAACCGCGGCAGGATGCCTGCGATCCGGAAACCACCTCATGCCTGCGCCACCGCCTGGCGATGCTCTCGCGTGCCCTGCTCGATCCCGCACACGGTTACACCGACCCGGTTCTGCTCGCTTTCGTGCAGCGCTTTCACGAACTCCTGTCCGCAGGCGAATCCGGCACCGCGGAAATCGCCGCACTGGCACTCGCCTATGTCACGCAGACCCGCCGCCCGAGCGACCAGCTGGCCACGATTCATTTCGACGATACGGTCATCGACTACCGCGACGACAATCGCCAGTTGTGGAAATTCATCGAGGAAGGCGACGAAGAGGAGGCCTTCGATGCCGAGCGCAAGCTTGAGCCCGGCGAGGCGTTGCGCGGCCTGCCGCCGCGCCGCTACCCGGAATGGGATGACGCCAGCCAGACCTATCGTCCCGACTGGGTCAGCGTCTATGAAGCCTTGCATGCCAGCGGCAGCGCGGCCGACATAGACCGCCTGTTGCAAAAGCATGCCGCGCTGGCCAAACACCTCAAGCGGCTGCTCGACCTGCTCAAGCCGCAGGACAAGGTGCGCATCCGCCATCAGGAAGAGGGCAGCGACCTCGATCTCGACGTCGCCATCGGCTCGCTGATCGATTTCAAAAGCGGCGCCACACCCGACCCGCGCATCAACATGAGCCACCGCACCGACGGACGGGACATCAGCGTTCTGCTGCTGCTCGACCTGTCCGAGTCGCTCAACGAAAAAGTGGCGGGCGCGGGCAGCGCAACCGGGCAGACTGTCCTCGAACTCAGCCAGGAAGCCGTCTCGCTGCTCGCCTGGGCCATCGATTGCCTCGGCGACCCCTGTGCCATCGCCGGCTTCCATTCGAACACCCGCCACGAGGTCCGCTACCAGCACATCAAGGGGTTTTCCGAGCGCTGGGACGATGTCGTCAAGGCGCGGCTTGCGGCAATGAGCGCGGGCTGGTCCACCCGCATGGGCGCCGCGTTGCGCCACGCCGGCCACTATCTCGAGGCACGACGGGCCGACAAGAAGATCCTGCTGCTGCTGACCGACGGCGAACCGGCTGATGTCGATGTCACCGAACCCGGTCACCTGCGGGCAGATGCACGCAAGGCGGTCGAGGAGCTGTCCGCCCGGGGGGTCGACACCTTCTGTCTCAGCCTGGACCCAAAGGCCGACGATTACGTGCGCAGCATTTTTGGCAAGCGTCATCTCGTGCTCGACCGGGTGGAACAACTGCCCGAGCGGCTGCCGCTCCTCTATATGGCGCTGACCCGGTAAACATAAGAGTTTTCTTATTCGTTCCATAACAATTTTTGAATGGTACTTATGCATCGTCCCGATTACAGTCCCGTTATCGTCGGCCCCCGCCCAGCGCGGCGCCGTCCAGGCATTCATCCAATCCGCAGGGAGTGAGTCATGTCCGCCAAGCATCCCGTCATCGCCATCACCGGCTCCTCCGGCGCCGGCACCAGCACGGTCAAGAAATCCTTCGAGCACATCTTTCGCCGCGAAAGCATCCTGGCCGCCGTCATCGAGGGCGACAGCTTCCACAAGTACGACCGCGAGGAGATGAAGAAGGCCATCCAGATGTCGGAGAAGGCCGGCGTCTGCGAGCACATCAGCCACTTCGGGCCCGAAGCCAACCTCTTCGAGGGAATCGAGGCCCTCTTCAAGGGCTATGGCGAAACCGGCACCGGCAAGCGCCGCTACTACCTGCACAACGAGGCGGAAGCCGAGCCGTGGAAGCAGAAGCCCGGCACCTTCACGCCCTGGGAGGACCTGCCGCCGGACACCGACTTCCTGTTCTACGAAGGCCTGCACGGCGGCGTCAAGACCGAGACGGTGGACGTCGCCCGCCATACCGACCTGCTGGTCGGCGTGGTGCCGACGGTCAACCTCGAGTGGATCCAGAAGATCCACCGCGACACCAGCACGCGCGGCTACTCGGTCGAGGCGGTGACGCAGACCATCCTGCGCCGCATGTACGACTACGTGCACTACATCACGCCGCAGTTCTCGCGCACCCACATCAACTTCCAGCGCGTGCCGGTGGTGGACACCTCCAACCCCTTCATCGCCCGCGACATCCCGACACTGGACGAGTCCTTCGTCGTGATCCGCTACCGCGATCCGCACGGCGTGGACTTCCCTTACCTGCTGACCATGATCCACGATTCCTTCATGTCGCGGCCGAACTGCATCGTCGTGCCCGGCGGCAAGATGGAACTGGCCATGCAGCTCGTCCTCACCCCGCTGATCCTGCAGTTGATGGGCAAGCGCAAGAAGGCCTGACGCCGCCCGCCGAACTACCAAAACCGCCCGGTTTGGAAGATAATTCACGGTTTTCCAGCGGGCCCACTGATCCAGGAAACAAGGGGAAACAGATGTCCACCCAGAGCGCCACTTTCAGCGACTTCGAGACGCCCGTGTTCAACAGCCTGACCAGCGCCATCCGCGCCCTCGCCATGGACGCGGTGGAGAAAGCCAAATCCGGCCATCCCGGCGCCCCCATGGGCATGGCGGAAATCGCCGAGGTGCTGTGGAACCACCACCTGCGCCACAACCCGGCCAACCCGAAGTGGGCCGACCGCGACCGCTTCGTGCTCTCCAACGGCCATGGCTCGATGCTGATCTACGCCCTGCTGCACCTGACGGGCTACGACGTCTCCATCGACGACATCAAGCAGTTCCGCCAGCTGCATTCGAAAACGCCGGGGCATCCCGAGTACGGCTACACGCCGGGCGTCGAGACCACCACCGGCCCGCTCGGCCAGGGCATCACCAACGCCGTCGGCATGGCCATGGCGGAGAAGCTGCTCGCCGCCGAATTCAACCGGCCCGGCCACGAGATCGTCGACCACCGCACCTACGCCTTCCTCGGCGACGGCTGCCTGATGGAAGGCATCTCGCACGAAGCCTGCGCGCTGGCCGGCACCTGGGGCCTGGGCAAGCTGACCGCCTTCTGGGACGACAACGGCATCTCCATCGACGGCCATGTC
>JAEHDO010000091.1 GCA_016880375.1 Betaproteobacteria bacterium
AAGAGCCGAGCAGGAACTCAAGCGTCAATATCTGAGCCGGGGCCTTTATGCTGTCAACATCACCACAACGGTAACGCCGCTTGAACGAAACCGGGTCGGCATCAATTTCGCAGTCGACGAAGGCGAGGTAGCAAAGATCCGCCAGATCAATATCGTCGGTACGCAGGCGTTCCAGGAAAAAGACCTGCTGAATGCGTTCGCTCTGCGCACACCGAACTGGATCAGCTGGTACACGAAAAACGACCAGTATTCCAAGCAGAAGCTGTCTGCTGACCTGGAAACGCTGAAATCGTATTACCAAGACCGCGGTTACATCGAATTCGACGTTGAATCCACGCAGGTATCCATCAGCCCCGACAAGAAAGACATTTACATCACCATCAATGTCAAGGAGGGGGAGAAGTACACCGTGTCATCGGTCAAGTTGGCCGGCGAACTGACATTACCTGAGGAACAATTGCGAAAGCTGGTCCGGATCAAGCCTGGAGAAGTGTTTTCCAGGGAGAAACTGACCGAGACGACGAAACTGATCAACGAGAAGCTCGGCAACGACGGGTTTGCCTTCTCCAACGTCAACGCAGCCCCGGAAATCGACCGTGACAAGAAACAAGTCGGCTTTACGATCTTCGTCGACCCTGGCCGCAGGGTATATGTGCGTCGCATCAATGTCTCCGGCAACACCAGAACGCGCGACGAGGTGATTCGCCGCGAAGCACGTCAGATGGAAGGCGCCTGGTACGATGGAGAGCAAATCAACAGGACTCGCACTCGAATAGACAGACTGGGCTATTTCGACGAAGTCAACATCGAGACACCGCCGGTGCCCGGCACGACCGATCAGGTGGACATGAATCTCAACGTGAAGGAAAAGCCGACCGGGAACATCATGCTCGGAGCGGGCTTTTCCAGCACCGAGAAGTTCGTGCTCTCAGGCTCCATTTCGCAGAACAATATCTTCGGTAGTGGCAGGCATCTTGCCATTAATGTCAACACCGGCAAGGTCAACAAGACCTATTCGCTTTCCTTCACAAATCCCTACCATACGGTCGATGGCGTCAGCAGAGGGTTTGATATCTATCGCCGCGACCTCGATGCATCCACCACCGGGGTTGCGAACTACAAAACTTCTTCACATGGATTCGGCGTTCGTTACGGCTTCCCCATCGCCGAGGACAATTCCATCGGCGTGGGGCTCTCGTTCGACGATACGCATGTGAAAACCTACTTTGACAGCCCGCAGCCATACAAGGATTTCGTGAGCAAGTTTGGGGCCTCGAATACCACACTGCTGCTTAACGCCACCTGGACCAACGACAAGCGGGATAGCCTGATCTATACGACCAGTGGCTCCTTGCAGCGGGCTTATGCCGAAGTCGGCCTGCCCGGTGCCGACCTGAAGTTTTACAAGCTGAATTATCAGCATCAAAAGTTCTTCCCCCTGACCAAGGAGATCACGCTGATGCTGAATGGGGAGTTCGGCCTAGGTGACGGCTATAGCGGAGAGACCCTGCCGTTTTTCCGCAATTTCTACGCTGGCGGCATGGGTTCGGTGCGCGGCTTCAAGTCGGGATCTCTCGGGCCGAAGGACGTGTATCCTAATGACGAAAACGCACTCGGCGGCAACAGGCGTCTGGTGGGGAATGCGGAGTTCCTGATGCCTGTACCAGGGTTTGGCCTGGACAAGTCTTTCCGGTTTGGCGGATTTTTCGATGCCGGCTATGTCTGGGCAACCGGGGAGAAGATGCGGTTGTCAGATTTGCGGTACAGTATTGGCGTTTCGGTTGCTTGGGCCTCTCCCTTCGGGCCGCTCAAGGTCAGCGTTGCGCAGCCACTCAACAAGAAGTCCGGGGATCAGATCGAGCGCTTCCAGTTCCAGATGGGCACGTCATTCTGAGATCATTATTCGCAGGAGAATTATGTTGAAAAAGCTTGCAGTTCTTGCCTTCGCCGGTTTGCTTTCCCTGCCGGCATGGGCCGACACCAAAATCGGTTTCGTCAATACCGAGAAGATCTTTCGCGATGCGGCTCCAGCCGTACGCGCCCAGAAAAAGATCGAGAAGGAATTCGAAAAGCGCGACCAGGAGATGCAGCGCCTTGCCAAACAACTGCAGGCCGTGCAGGAATCACTGGAAAAGAATTCCGTCACCATGTCAGAAACCGAGAAACGCAACAAGGAGCGCGAGTTCAATGATCTGAACCGCGATTTTCAGCGCAAGCAGCGCGAGTTTCGCGAGGATCTCAACCAGCGTCGTAACGAGGAACTGGCCGCTGTGCTTGAGCGGGCCAACAAGACGATCAAGGCGATAGCCGAGGCCGAAAAATACGATGTCATCCTGCAGGAGGCAGTGTACGCCTCGCCGAAGCTCGACATCACCGATAAGGTCATCAAGGCACTGGCCGACGGCAAGTAAAGCACATGCATGAGCGAGCGCGCTGACGGATTTTCACTGTATGAGATCGTTGCGCGCTTCGGCGGCCAACTGGTCGGCGACGGCTCCCGACGCATCACCCAGGTAGCTCCGCTCGAACGGGCAACATCGGATCAGATCTCCTTTCTTGCCAATCCGAAATTTCGACAGCAGCTCCAATTAACGCGAGCGGGCGCTGTCGTTCTGTCCCCTGCCGCGGCAACGGCCTGCCCAGGTTTCCACATCATCTGCGACAATCCCTACGCTTACTATGCACGCGTTGCGCAGCTGCTGAACCCCCCTGAACATGCCGAAGCGGGTATTCATCCTTCGGCTGTCGTTATCACTGACCTTCCTGGACTTGTGCGCGTCGGCGCACACGCCTTCATTGACACCGACGTGCGTATCGGATCTGGCACCACAATCGGACCGGGATGCGTGATCGGCCGAGGCGCAGTCATCGGAGAAGGCTCTCGGCTTCATGCCAACGTGACGGTATACCCGGGTTGTGTCATCGGCAGGAATGCCATCATCCACTCCGGAGCCGTAATCGGTGCCGACGGTTTCGGCATGGCGCGCGAAAGCGACGGCAGCTGGATAAAGATTCCGCAGATCGGCCGAGTCGTAATCGGTGATGACGTCGAGATCGGCGCAAACACGACTATCGACCGCGGGGCGTTGGGCGATACCGTGATCGAGGACGGCGTCAAGCTGGACAATCAGATCCAGATCGGCCATAACGTGCGCATCGGTGCCCATACGGCCATGGCCGGCTGCGTCGGCGTGGCTGGCAGTGCCCGCATCGGCAGCCGTTGCACTTTCGGTGGAGCTGCGATGATACTCGGCCACTTGACTATCGCAGACGATGTAAATATCTCGTCGGCCACTCTGGTGACGAAATCCATCACCCAGCCTGGCACCTACACCGGTGCAATGCCGTTTGAGCCACATCGGGAGTGGATGAAGAATGCCGCCCGCTTGCGGCATCTGGAGGATATGGCGACTAGAATACGCCAGCTTGAAGCGAGATTCGCGCTATGGGAGAGTAAAAATTGAACCACATGGACATCCACGAAATCCTTGAGTATCTGCCCCACCGCTATCCTTTTCTGCTGGTAGACCGCGTGCTCGAAGTCGTACCTGGCGAGCGCATCGTCGCCTTGAAAAACGTCAGTTTTAACGAGCCCTTTTTCCCTGGCCATTACCCACACCACCCAGTCATGCCCGGCGTGTTGGTCGTCGAAGCCCTGGCTCAGGCGGCAGCCATCCTCTCCTTCAAGACGATGGGCGGCAAGTCGGACGACAAGTCTGTCTACTACTTCGTCGGCATTGACGGTGCGCGCTTCAAGAAGCCGGTCAGTCCGGGCGACCAGCTGGTGCTCGAAGTCTCTATCCTGAAGAGCAAGCACAGCATCTGGAAATATGCCGCCCAGGCTAAAGTCAACGACCAGGTCGCCGCCGAGGCGGAGCTCATGTGCACCTTGCGTTCGATCGAATGAAAGCGCCGGATATCCATCCGACCGCAATTGTCCATGCCGGTGCGCAGTTGGGCACCGGAGTTTCCATCGGCGCCTATTCGATCGTTAGCGAGCACGTCGAAATCGGTGATGGGACCTGGATCGGACCACATGTCGTGATCAATGGACATACCCGTATCGGCCGGGACAACCGCATTTTCCAGTTCTCTTCGCTGGGTGAAGTTCCACAGGACAAGAAATACTCAGGCGAACCGACCCGGCTCGAGATCGGCGATCGCAACACCATTAGGGAGTTCTGTACTTTCAATTGCGGCACAGCACAGGATGCGGGCGTCACCCGCCTCGGCTCGGACAACTGGATCATGGCCTATGTCCACTTGGCACATGACTGCCAGATCGGCAATAACACCATTTTTGCCAACAACGCGCAGTTGGCGGGTCATGTCCATGTCGGGGACCACGCCATCTTGGGCGGCTTCACCGGGGTGCACCAATTCGCGCGCGTCGGTGCTCACAGCATGACGGCGGTTGGAACCGTCCTTCTTCAGGATCTGCCGCCCTACATCATAGCCGCTGGCAATACCGCCAAGCCATTTGGCATCAATTCGGAAGGGCTGCGGCGTCGCGGCTTCAGCAGCGAGGCCATCACTGCCCTCAAGCGAGCCTACAAGCTGATCTATCGTTCCGGCATGACGCTGGAGGAGGCGCGTTTGAATATTGCCGAGGAAGCCGGAAACCAGCCAGCGCTTTCCCTGCTGGCCGAATTCCTCTCTGAACCAGGCAGAGGCATCATCAGATAGAGCCTGTCCGTGTCACAGACAATCCGAATTGCAATGGTCGCCGGGGAGGCTTCAGGTGACCTGCTTGCCAGCCTGCTGATCCAGTCCCTGAAACAAAGGCTTCCCGAGGCGCATTTTTATGGCATCGGCGGCCCCAAGATGCAGGCTGTCGGCTTTCAGGCCCTGTTCCCCGCCGAAAAACTCGCGGTGCGGGGTTACGCCGAAGTGCTCAGGCATTACCCTGAAATCGCCGGCATTCGCCGTAAATTGCTCTCTGCCATGCTCAGCGATCCACCGCAGGCATTTATCGGCGTCGATGCGCCGGATTTCAATCTCCATCTTGAGAAGTGCCTTAAGGCGCGTGGCATCCCGGCCATCCACTATGTGAGCCCCTCCATCTGGGCCTGGCGTGGCGGTCGCATCCGCGGCATCGCGCAGTCAGTGACTCACATGCTGGCATTGTTCCCGTTTGAGGAAGAAATCTATCGGCACAACAATATCCCCGCCAGCTATG
Organism: Betaproteobacteria bacterium; assembly: GCA_016880375.1. Taxonomy (GTDB): domain Bacteria; phylum Pseudomonadota; class Gammaproteobacteria; order Burkholderiales; family Rhodocyclaceae; genus Desulfobacillus. The sequence goes on from JAEHDO010000091.1 coordinate 5,180, forward strand.
TCGGCCACCCGCTGGCAGATGTCATTCCTGTCGACATCAACCGCTCGGCGTTGCGCGAGAAACTCGGCATTCCGGAGGATCAAGTCGTCTTTGCGCTCCTGCCCGGGAGCCGGCAGTCCGAACTGCACTGCATGGCCGAAACCTTCATAGAAACAGCCAAATGCCTGAACCAGCGCTTTCCCGCGGCGCGATTTCTCGTGCCACTGGCCACTCGCGAGACGCGGGACATGTTTGAACTTGCCCTTTACAAGCTGTCGGCCCAGGAACTCCCAATCACACGCCTGTTCGGCCATGCCCAGGATGCGATGGCTGTAGCGGATGGTGTGCTGGTTGCCAGCGGGACGGCGACCCTCGAAGCCGCTCTTCTGAAAAAACCCATGGTTGTCGCCTATCGCATGTCCCCTTGGTCCTGGCGATTGATGCGACGCATGCAGTATCAGCCCTGGGTCGCTTTGCCGAACATATTGTCAGGGTGTTTTATCGTCCCGGAATTTCTGCAGGACGATGCATCGCCTGAGAATCTGGCCCAGGCGCTGGGCAACCTCGTGGAGGATCAGGAAACCAGCCGGCGCATCGCCGGCATTTTCACCCACCTGCATGAAAAGTTGCGGCTGAACTCGGCCGAACGGGCTGCAGAGGCGATTATGCCCTACCTGCTCAGGACGCCAGCATGATCTTAGGCACCGCAGGCTGTCTGATCTGCGGGGTCGACGAAGCAGGCAGGGGGCCACTGGCTGGCCCGGTGTTTGCCGCTGCAGTAATTCTTGATGCGAACAATCCCGTGGAGGGGCTGGCCGACTCGAAGAAGCTGACCGAAAAAGCCCGCGACAGGTTAGCGCCGCTGATCCGCGAGCGCGCCCTGGCTTGGGCGGTCGCCTGCGCCTCGGTCGAGGAAATTGACGCCATGAACATCCTGCAGGCTACGTTACTGGCCATGTGCCGGGCTGTGCAGGGTCTGGCTCGGCTGCCCGACGAGGTTCTGGTTGATGGCCCGCATTGTCCCCGCCTCGATCTTCCCGTCCGCGCTGTCATAAAGGGGGACAGTACCGTGGCTGCCATTTCCGCAGCCTCCATACTGGCCAAGACCGCGCGCGACGCCGAAATGCTTCGCCTTCATGAGCTGCATCCCCAGTACGGCCTTGATCGGCATAAAGGGTATCCAACAGCGGCTCACCTTGCTGCTTTGCGCGAGCATGGCGTCATAGGGATATACCGCCGCAGCTTTGCCCCTGTGCGAAATTTGCTCAACAAGGCCTGAAACTCCGTCACCAGCCGCGAACTGATCGCCATGGGTTGGCCGCAGCCATGGAATTGTCACTATACTTTTGACAACGATGAAAAAAATCACTTCCAGTGACAACGCTACATTCAAGCAATTGCGGTTGCTGGTGGATTCTTCACGCGAGCGGCGCAAGCAGGGCAAAACCGTGCTCGACGGTATTCATCTGGTCTCGGCCTGGCTGGATCGCTTCGGCCCGCCAGAACTGCTCGCTGTAAGCGAAAGCGGCTCGCAACAGGCTGACATCCGCAAAATTCTGGCCCGGTATCCGCTGTGCGAACCGCATGTCTTCGATGATGCCCTGTTCGGAAAAGTCAGTCCGGTTACCACGCCGACAGGCATTCTCGCCCTGATCCGCATCCCGCACCCTCCGCCTGCGCCCGCGATCAGGAATTCCTGTGTCCTGCTCGAAGCCATTCAGGACACAGGCAATCTGGGTTCGATATTGCGTACGGCGGCGGCAGCCGGCATCCCCGAGGTTTTTCTCGGCCCCGGCTGCGCTCAGGCCTGGTCTCCGCGCGTCCTCCGCGCCGCCATGGGTGTGCATTTCCTGTTGCGCATTCACGAGCACGCCGCCCTCGACCAGGTGATCGGCGGTTTCGGCGGCATCAGCGTGTCCACGAGGCTGGATGCAACAAAGACGATCTACGAGATGGATCTGACCGGGCCAGTGGCGTGGATATTCGGCAACGAGGGGAGCGGGTTGACGGAAGCAACAGCCGCCCTGTCCCGCCAGGCCGTCCGCATTCCGATGCCAGGCAAGGTCGAATCCCTCAACGTCGCGGCGGCAGCCGCAATCTGCCTGTTCGAGGAGGTGCGGCAGAAAACGGCAGGGGCTAGAACACGTGCCGATCCAGCTTGACCGCCTGCATGATTGTCGCGGCGATCTCCTCGATAGACTTGGTGGTTGAATCCATCCAGCACACACCTTCCCGCTGCATCAGTTTCTGCGCCTCTTCGATTTCGTAGCGGCAATTGGCGAGGGAGGCGTACCTGCTGTCGGGCCGCCGCTCCGAACGTATTTGATGCAGCCGCTCCGGCGCGATGGTCAGACCATACAACCTGTCGCGATGCCGATAGAGCACCTCGGGCAGCATCTTCCGCTCGAAATCCTCCGGGATCAACGGGTAGTTGGCCGCCCGGATGCCGAACTGCAGCGCCAGATAGAGGCTGGTAGGGGTCTTGCCGCTGCGTGAGACGCCGACCAGGATCACTTCGGCCTTGTCGAGGTTGCGGTCCGATGCGCCATCGTCGTGGACCAGGGTGAAGTTCACCGCCTCGATGCGATTGAGGTAGTCCTGGCTGCTGGCCTGGCCATGCGAGCGGCCGATGGTGTGGCTGGATTTCGACCCCAGTTCGTCTTCCAGCGGCACGATGAAGGTTTCGAAAAAATCGAGGAAAAGTGCCTCGGCCTCGCGCAATAATTTGCCGATATTGGGGTCCATCAGCGTTGCAATGACGATCGGGCGGGTGCCATCCCGCCTGGCGGCGTCCTGGATCTGTATCAGGCATTCCCGGGCATGGGCGAGGGTGGATACGAAGGGGATCCGCACCTGGCGAAAGCGGATGCCTTCAAACTGCGTCAGCAGGCTATGCCCTAGTGTCTCCGCGGTAATGCCGGTGCCGTCCGAGATGAAGAAGACTGTTCGGGACTGTCCTTCGGGCATGCCTGAATCCCCAATTGATAAAAGCGGCTAAAATTTGCATTTTATAGCCCCGCCACCTTCCGGAATGCGTGAAATGAACCAGTATGTAATTGCATTCGACGCCCTGCGCATGAACGACGTCGAGAAGGTGGGGGGGAAAAACGCCTCCCTTGGCGAAATGATCAGCCAACTCGCCCACTTGGGCGTGCGGGTTCCCGGTGGCTTTGCCACCACGGCCGAGGCCTATCGGGATTTCCTCAGGCATCAGGGCCTGGATCAGCGCATCAACGCCTTGCTCGACAGCCTGAATATCGATGATGTCGAGGAACTGGCATCCACCGGTGCCCAGATTCGCGGCTGGATAGCCGACCAGCCGTTTCCGGAACGGCTCGAAAAGGAGATCAAGGCACACTACCAGGCGCTGGCCGGTAGCGGGAAGGCGGATGCATCCTTTGCAGTGCGATCAAGCGCCACTGCCGAAGACCTGCCGGACGCGTCCTTTGCCGGACAGCAGGAGACCTTCCTCAACATCCACGGCCTGGACAATGTGCTCCAGGCCGTCAAGCATGTATTTGCATCGCTCTACAACGACAGGGCCATCGCCTATCGGGTGCACAAGAACTTCCGCCATGCCGATGTGGCCCTGTCTGCCGGCGTGCAGCGCATGGTGCGCAGTGACATCGGTGCGGCCGGCGTCATCTTCACCCTGGATACGGAGTCCGGTTTCCGCGATGTGGTCCTCATTACGGCCTCCTACGGTTTGGGAGAAACGGTCGTCCAGGGTGCAGTCAACCCGGATGAGTTCTATGTGCACAAGCCGAAGCTCGCGGAAGGACGTTCTGCCATCATCCGCCGCAACCTGGGCTCGAAACTGATCAAGATGGAATTCACCGATGCCAAGCAGGCCGGCCGCTCGACCCGCACGGTGGATGTGGACGAGGCCGACCGCAACCGCTTCGCCCTCCAGGATGCCGACTTGCTGGAGTTGGCTCGCTATGCTGTCACCATCGAGCAGCACTACGGACGGCCGATGGACATCGAGTGGGGCAGGGACGGCATCGACGGCAAGCTGTACATCCTGCAGGCACGCCCGGAGACCGTAAAGGCGGGCGAAAGCCAGCAGGTCCTGCGTCGCTACCGCCTTAAGCAGCATTCGAAGGTGATCGTCTCGGGGCGCGCCATCGGCCAGAAAATCGCCACCGGTCCGGTGCGCATCATCCCCGACGCCGCGCAGATGTCCAAGGTGCAGCCGGGCGACATTCTCGTCACCGACAT
>JAEHDO010000497.1 GCA_016880375.1 Betaproteobacteria bacterium
ACAAGCTCGACGCCCTCGTCTTCCCGACGGTGCCGAAGGTGGCCATTGATGCGAACCCGGATTCGAGCAGCGTGCCGAACTTCATCGCCTACATACAGAACACCGATCCGGGCAGCAATGCCGGCATTCCCGGCCTGCAGATCCCGCTGGCGCTGGGGGCGTCAAGCAAGCTGCCGGTCGGCCTAGAGCTCGACGGTCCCTCGGGCAGCGACCGCAAGCTGATCGCCATCGGCCTGGCGCTGGAAGAAGTGTTCGGAAGGCTGCCTGCGCCGAAGCGCTGAAGCCGTGCTAGTTGTCGCGCAGGCGGCCGATCGCGGCGGCCACGCCGCCGCGACGCTGCACGCCGAGCTTGTCGAAGGCGCGCTTGAGATAGGTGCGCACGGTGGACAGCTCGACGCCGAGGTGATGGGCGATCTGCTTGTCGGTGAGGCCTTCGCCCACCATCTTCGCCACCGCCAGTTCGCGCGGCGACAGTTCGGCATGCGGGTCCGGCGCGGCGGACAGCCGCGCCCGCAGCGAGGCGCGCTGCAGAGCGCCGGTAAAGGCCGGCTCGATCAGACGCAGGAGGTCGAGCGTGTGGGCGTCGAAGTTGTCGCGCGACTTGCCGCGCCAGATGCGCAGGTCGCCGATGTTGCGCCCGTCCACGTAACTGTAGGCATTGACGCCCCAGTGCAGGCCGTCGCGGGCGAGAAAGTCGTTGAAGAACTCGGTGTGCATCAGCTCGCGCTGCGGCATCACCTGGGTGACCAGGGTCGGCACGCGCCGCGCCTGCAGCGCGAAGGTGATCGGGTCGTGGTACTGGTAGTAGGCCTCGTAGCTGCGCAGGTTGTCGTCGTCCATGTTGAGCGTGACGCGGCCGCCGAAGCGATTTGCCGCCTCGTCCCAGACATAGGAAGCGTAATAATCGGCCTTCAGCAGATCGAGCAGGCCGTGGCCGACGCGCTCGCGCACCTCGTGCTCGACCATGTCCTCGGCCAGCAGGCCGAAGAGGCGGGACAGGGTGCGGCTTTCGTGCGCTGTGAGGTGCATGGCGGCCAGTCTAGGTCGATTTCGCTCAGAACTCCAGCGGGTCGACATCGATGTGCCAGCGCAGGGCCCGGGGCGCCTTGAGTTCGCGGATCGCCGCCAGCCAGGGTGCGAGGAAGGCCTGCAGCACCGGCCGGCTGCGCGATTCGACCAGCAGCTGGGCGCGCTCGAGGTGGGCCAGGCGATGCAGCCGCATCGGCACGGCATCATAGAGCAGGACCTCACCGGACAGCATCGCGCTGCCCAGTTCCCCCGCCGTCTTCAGGAAGGCGAGCGCCTGCTTCAGTTCCGGCGCCTCGGCGCGCAGCATCGCCTGGTGGGTGCTCGGCGGAAAGCCGGCACGCTCGCGCTCGGCCAGTTGCGCCGCCGCGAAGGCGGCGAAGTCGTGCGCCGCCAGGGCACGATAGAGCGAATGGTCGGGATACTGGGTCTGGATCAGCACCTCGCCCGGCAACGCGGCGCGGCCGCTGCGCCCGCCGACCTGCATGAGCTGGGCGAACAGCCGCTCCGGCGCGCGGAAGTCGGCGGCGAACAGCGCCGCGTCGGCGTTGAGCACGCCGACCAGGGTGAGCTTAGGAAAGTCGTGGCCCTTGGCCAGCATCTGCGTGCCGACCAGGATGTCGGCCTCGCCCTTGTGGATGGCCTCGAGCACGCCGTGCCAGCGCGACTGACTTTGAGTATTGTCGCGGTCGACGCGCAGGATGCGCGCCTGCGGAAAGCGCGCGCCCAACGCTTCCTCCAATCGCTGCGTGCCGCGGCCGAAGGGATGGATGTCCTGGTTGCCGCAGGTCGGGCAGGCGACGGGGATGCGCTCCTCGCGGCCGCAGTGGTGGCAGCGCAGCCGTTTGTCGGCGAGGTGCACCACCAGGTTGGCGGCGCAGCCAGGGCAGCGGCTGACCCAGCCGCAGGACGGGCAGGCCAGCACCGGGGCATAGCCGCGGCGGTTGAGGAAGATCAGGCTCTGCTCGCCGCGCTCGATCCTTGCCGCAATCGCCCGCAGCAAGTGCTCGCTCATGCCGTCCTGCAGCTTCTCGCGCCGCGTGTCGACGCAGCGCACCGCGGGCATGGCTTCGGCCACCGCGCGGGCGGTCAGTTCGAGCAGTCGATAGCGGCCGGCCTGCGCAGCGGCCCAGGTTTCCAGCGACGGCGTGGCCGAACCGAGGACGATCGGCACGCCGCGCTGCTTGGCCCGCCACACCGCCACGTCGCGCGCGGAGTAGCGCATGCCTTCCTGCTGCTTGAAGGAGGAATCATGCTCCTCGTCCACCACGATCAGCGCCAGCCGCGGCAGCGGGGTGAATACCGACAGCCGCGTGCCCAACACGATGTCGGCCTCTCCGTTCAGCGCCTGGAGAAATCCCGCTCCCCTTGCGCCATCGGCCAGGCCGCTGTGCAGGCTCACTAGCCGTGCGCCGGGAAAGCGACTGCTCACCCTCGCTTCGAGTTGCGGCGTCAGGGCGATCTCCGGCACCAATAACAAGGCCTGGCCGCCGCGTTCGAGTGTCTTCTCAATAAGGCGCAAATACACTTCGGTCTTGCCGCTGCCGGTAACACCATGCAGCAAGTACGACGCGAAGCCGCCGAAAGCCTGCGACACGCTGTCCACCGCCTGGCGCTGCTCCTCGAGCAATTCGGGACCGGCCGCCGCTTTCAAGTTCGGCGTTTCGAGTTCGGCAATCAGCCAGCCTTTCTCCAGCAAGCCCGGCAGCTGCTTCGTGGCCGCGGCGGAAACCGCGCGCAGTTCACGGCGCGACATCGCCCCATTCAGCTCCAGCGCGGCAAGCAGGCGTGCCGCGATGCTGCGCTGCGCCAGTTGCGGCAGTGTGCAACGGCCATCTTCGGAAATGCGAAATATTTCACGGTCGGGCAAACGCGGCAAGGCATTGCGCCGCCGCAACGCCGGTGGCAGGGCCAGCGCGATGACCTCGCCGAGGGGATGCTGGTAATAGCGGCTGCAAAATTCTGCCAGCGCCATCCAATCGGGAGGCAGCGGTGGTGCGTCGCGCAAAATGGCGCGCACCGGCCT
>JAEHDO010000498.1 GCA_016880375.1 Betaproteobacteria bacterium
CGAGGTGCTGGTGCCGACCCTGGACGGCGCCATGATTCCGCTCGGCCAGGTGGCGAAGGTGTCCATCGTCAAGGGCGCGCCGGCCATCCGCACAGAGAACGCGCTGCTCTCCGCCTACATCTACGTGGACATCCGAGAGCGCGACATCGGCGGCTACGTCGAGGAAGCGAAGCGGGCGGTGGCAGAGAAGGTGAAGTTCCCGCCCGGCTATTACGTCGCCTGGAGCGGCCAGTTCGAGTACATGGAGCGGGCCATCGCGAAAATGAAGGTCGTCATCCCGGTGACGCTGCTGACCATCTTCCTGCTGCTCTACCTCAACTTCCGCCGCCTGACCGAAACCCTCATCGTCATGCTCTCGGTGCCCTTCGCCCTGGTCGGCGGCGTCTGGCTGATGTGGCTGCTCGGCTACAACCTTTCCGTCGCCGTCGCCGTCGGTTTCATCGCGCTGGCCGGCGTCGCCGCCGAGACCGGCGTGGTCATGCTCATCTACCTCGACCACGCCTGGAAGGCGGTGCAGCAAAAGTCAGCCGCCGCGGGTCGGCGGCCGGGACTCGACGACCTCTACGCCGCGGTGATGGAAGGCGCGGTGGAACGCGTGCGGCCGAAGATGATGACCGTCGTCGCCATCATGGCCGGCCTGCTGCCCATCATGTGGGGCAGCGGCACCGGCTCGGAAGTCATGCGCCGCATCGCCGCGCCGATGGTCGGCGGCATGATCTCCTCGACCATCCTGACCCTGCTCGTGATCCCGGCGATTTATGCGCTGGTGAAGGAGCGGCGGTTGGGGTAGGGGGGGCGAGGAAATGGTGTATTCCTTCGCGGGCGAACGGGTTACCGGCCTTTTTTTACGCCGCCTCCGGTTTTTTTGGCAGGCTTTATCGCTGGCTTCTCTTCCGGCTTCTGGTAGTCGCCGAGAGCGCCTTTCAGGGGGCAGATCTTGAGCGCCGGGCACTTCTGGCAGCCGGCGACGAGGGCGATGGGGCAGAGGGTCATCTGGGTTCTCCTTGGTTCGGTGAGCGCGCGGTGGCGGCCGCCGTGCAGGTGGGGTACTGGGGGATTGTAGGCCGGTGCGGGGGCGAGTCAATCGCCGCCGGCCGTAATCCCATGAACAATGCTCCGTGGCGGGGCGCAGGCATTAGAATCCATGGTAAGGCGAGGGCCGCGCTTGGCCGCCGATCCGACTGAAGGAGACAAGCAATGAAAAGATTTCTGCCGATCACCCTGGCTGCCGCCCTGCTGGCCGGCTGCGCCACCGTGACGAACCCGGTCACGGGCCAGAAGGAACGCTCGGTGATGGACGAGCGCAGCGAAATCGCCGAGGGCAGGAAAGCGCACGAGGAGGTGCTGAAGGAGTATGGCGCCTACCCGAACCCACGCCTGCAGGCTTATGTGAACGAACTGGGCCAGCGGCTGGCGAAGCAGTCCCACCGCCAGAACCTGGAGTGGCATTTCACGGTGGTAGACAGCCCGGAGATCAATGCCTTCGCCCTGCCCGGCGGCTATGTCTACGTCACCCGTGGCCTCATGGCCTACATGGAAAGCGAGGCCGACCTGGCGGGGGTGATCGGCCACGAGATCGGCCATGTCACCGCCCGCCACGGTGCGCAGCGCGCCACGCGCCAGCAGACGGCGGGCCTCGGGGTGCTGGCCGCCACCGTCCTCGGCGCGGTACTGGAGGTCAAGGGGGTGAGCGGCGCCACCGATATGGCGAACACGGTATCCCAAGGGGTGGCGGCGGGCTACATCGCCTCATACAGCCGCGATCAGGAGTCGCAGGCGGACAAGCTGGGGGCCGAGTACCTGGCGCGCATCAATTACGACCCGAAGAACATGGTCGACGTCATCCGCGTGCTGCAGAGCCAGGAGCGGTTTGCCGCCGACATGGCGCGCGCCGAAGGCCGCAACCCGCCGGCCAGTGCCGGCTGGCTGGCCTCGCATCCGAGCAACGACAAGCGGCTGCAGGACATCGTCCAGTATTCCGCCCAGTACAAGGGCAAGTATGCCGACGAGGGCCGCGCCCGCTACCTGCAGGCCATCAACGGCATGACCTTCGGCGAGAGCCGCGAGCAGGGCGTCACGCGCGGACGGAATTTCTACCACGAGCCGCTGGGCATAGCGCTGACGGCGCCGGAAGGCTGGAAGGTGCAGAACTCCGGGGAGGCCGTGGCGCTGGTCAATGCCGCCGGCGATGCCGGGCTGATCGTGCAGGTGGTGCCGCCGAAGGCCGGCAATTCGCACGAGGAGATCATCCGCAACGTCTTCAAGCTCGAGCAGGGCCGCACGGAACGTCTGGCGCTGGGCAGCTTCCAGGCGACGCATTTTGCCGGCGTCAGCCGGAACCGGCAAGGCCAGGCGCAGTCGATCGAAGCGACGGTGGCGACCGGCCCGGCCAACCGGCATTTCCTGCTGTTCTATGGCGCCAAGGATGCGCAGGCCCTGCAGCGCGCCCGCGGCAAGATCCGCGAAGCCGAGGCTTCGTTCCGCGCCCTGACCGGCGCGGACATTGCCGCCGCGCGCCCCTGGGTGCTGAGGACGGTGGCGTACCAGCGGGGCGGCTTTGCGCAGTTCGCGCAGCAGTCCCCGCTTTCCGGCAACGCGGAGCAGCA
>JAEHDO010000092.1 GCA_016880375.1 Betaproteobacteria bacterium
TGCCCGACCACCATGACCTACGGCGCCGTGCCGGTGCTGAAGCAGGTGCCGGAGATCGCCCGCGACTGGATGCCGCTGCTGCTCTCGCGCGAGTACGACAAGCGCTTCATCCCGGCGGCGCAGAAGCGCGGCGTGCTGATCGGCATGGGCCTTACCGAGAAGCAGGGCGGTTCCGACGTGCGCGCGAATACGACGAGAGCGGAACCGCTCGGCGACGGGACGTGGCGCATCGTCGGCCACAAGTGGTTTTTGTCCGCCCCGATGTGCGACGCCTTCCTCGTCACGGCGCAGTCGCCGAAGGGCCTCTCCTGCTTCTTCGTGCCGCGCTGGACGCCGGACGGGCGGCTGAACGAGATCCGCATCCAGCGATTCAAGGACAAGATGGGCGACCGCTCGAATGCCGGCACCGAGGCCGAGTTCTGGGGCTCGACCGGCTGGCTGGTCGGCGAAGAGGGGCGCGGCATTCCCACCGTGCTGGAGATGGGCGTGTACACCCGCCTCGACTGCGCCATCGGCTCGACCGGAATCATGCGCGCGGCGCTGTCGCAGGCGATGCACCACACCTCGCTGCGCGCTGCCTTCGGCAAGCTGCTGCGCAACCAGCCGCTGATGCAGAACGTGCTCGCCGACATGGCGCTGGAGGTCGAGGCTGCCACCGCGTTGTCGCTGCGACTGGCGCGCGCCTTCGACGCGCAGGAAGATGAAGCGGAAAGCCAGCTGCGCCGCATCCTCACGCCGCTCGCCAAGTACTGGATCTGCAAGCGCTGCCCGACCCTGGTGGCCGAAGCGATGGAGGTGCATGGCGGCAACGGCTACGTCGAGGAGGGGCCGATGCCGCGCCTGTTCCGGCAGAGCCCGCTCAACTCGATCTGGGAAGGCTCGGGCAACGTCATGTGTCTCGATGTGCTGCGCGCCATGGCCAGGCACCCGCGCAGCGTCGAATTCCTCATGGCCGAGATCGAGCCGGCCTTCGGCAGGAGCGCGGTGTTCGACCGCTGGGTGTCCTGGCTCAAGGACGAACTGCAAGATCAGGACGGCATCGAGGGCCGCGCGCGCCGCCTCGTGCAGGACCTGGCGCTGGCGCTTCAGGGCGCGCTGCTGCTGCGCTTCGCGCCGGACACTGTCGCGCAGGCCTTCTGCGCGACGCGCCTGGCCGGCGACTGGGGCTACGCCTTCGGCACCCTGCCGAAGAACAGCGACTTCGAATCCATCCTCGAGCGCGCCTGGCCGGCGCAGTAGGCCCGATGAAGACCGTCCGCGTCGGCGCCGGCCTCGGCTTCTACGGCGACTCGTGGCGGCCGGTCGCCGCGAGCATCGAGCGCGGCGGGGTGCAGTACATCGGCTCGGACCACCTCGCCGAGCTGACCCTGGCGATCCTGCAGAAGGACCGCATGAAGGACCCGGCGGCCGGCTACACGCGCGACCTGGTGCCGATGCTGACGACACTGTGGCCGCTGGCGCAGCCGCGCGGCGTGAAGTTCCTGCTGAATGCCGGCGGCCTCAACCCCGAGGGCGCGCGCGATGCGCTGGTGGCGGAATTCAACAAGCGCGGCTGGAAGGCGAAGATCGCCACCGTCACCGGCGATGCCGTGCTCGGGCGCATCGATGCGCTGCGTGCGGCCGGCGAGCCGCTCGACCACCTCGATACCGGCGCCGCCATCGACACGGTGCACGAGCGGCTGCGCTTCGCCAACGCCTACCTCGGCGCCCAGCCGCTGCTGCGGGCCCTCGAAGCCGGCGCCGACATCGTGCTGACCGGCCGCGTCGCCGATGCCGCGCTGTTTCTGGCGCCGCTGATCCACGAGTTCGGCTGGGCCGCGGACGACTGGAACCGCCTCGCCCAGGGCCTCACCGTCGGCCACCTGCTCGAGTGCTCGGGCCAGGGCAGCGGCGGCAATTTCAATTCGTATCTGGATAACGGCTGGGAATCGATACCCGACCTCGGCCACATCGGCTATCCGATCGCGGAAGTCAGTGCCGACGGCACGGCGGTCCTCACCAAGGCGCCGGACACCGGCGGCCGGGTGGACTTCGACACCGTGCGCCAGCAACTGCTCTACGAAGTGCACAACCCGCACGCCTATTTTTCGCCCGACGTCGTGCTCGACATGGGCACGCTCAAGCTCGAGGACCTCGGCGGCGACCGCGTGAAAGTGAGCGGCGCCACCGGTCGGCCGCGCCCCGAGAAATTGAAGATCGTCGCCGGCTACGACGACGGCTGGGCCGGCACCGCCACCATCGGCTATTCCTGGCCCGGCGCCATGAGGAAGGCGCGTGCCACCGAAGCCATCGTGCGCAAGCAGCTCGCCGAACTGAAGCTGCAGTACGACGAGATCCACACCGAGTTCCTCGGCTACGACTCGCTGCTCGGCGATCTCGCCGACGATTCGCGCATCGAGGAAATCAACGAGGTGTACCTGAAGATGTCGGTGCGCGCGAAGGATCGGCGCCTGGCCGAGGCCTTCCCGCGCCAGTTTCCCTGGCTCGCGCTGTCCGGCCCGCCGACGGCGAGCGGCTTCTCCGGCATCGAGCCGGCGCGGCAACTCCTCGGCCTGTGGCCGACGCTGGTGCGGCGCGATCTCGTCGAGCCGGAAGTGAAAGTCAGTCTGCAGGAGACGGCGCTGTGAGCCGCGTACGCCTGGTCGACATCGCCCACGCCCGCAGCGGCGACAAGGGCGACCGCTGCGACCTCGGCCTGTTCGCGCCGGACGCGGCGACCTACGCCGTGCTCAAGCGCGAGGTGACGCCGGCGCGCCTCGCCCGCCACTTCGCCGGCATGGCTTCGGGGCCGGTCGAGCTGTATCCGCTCGACAACCTGCTGGCGCTGAAAATCGTCCTCAACGGCGCCCTCTCGGGCGGCGCGGCGCGTTCCCTGCGCAGCGACAATCTGGGAAAATGCGCCGCCGCCGCACTGTTGCGCATGGAGATCGACACTTGAACGTCCGCATCGAAAAGAAGGACCGCATCACCACGGTCATCCTCGACCGTCCGCAGAAGCGAAATGCCGTCGATCGGCCGACGGCGACGGCGCTGGCCGCGGCCTTCCGCGCCTTCGAGGCCGATGCCGAGTCGGACGTCGCCGTGCTGTGGGGCGCGGGCGGGCATTTTTGCGCCGGCGCCGACCTCGGCGCGTTTTCGGAGGAGGCACGGCGCAACGCGCTCTCGACCGAAGGCGACGGGCCGATGGGGCCGACGCGCATGCTCTTGTCGAAGCCGGTGATTGCCGCCGTCTCCGGCTACTGCGTCGCCGGCGGGCTGGAGCTGGCCTGCTGGTGCGACCTGCGCGTGGCCGAAGAGAGCGCGACCTTCGGCGTCTTCTGCCGCCGCTTCGGCGTGCCGCTGATCGACGGCGGCACCGTGCGGCTGCCGCGACTGATCGGCGCCTCGCGCGCGATGGACCTGATCCTCACCGGCCGGCCGGTCGGCGCGGAAGAGGCGCTGGCGATGGGGCTGGCCAACCGCGTCGTCGCCGACGGCACGGCGCGCGCGGCGGCCGAGGCGCTGGCGGCGGAGCTGGCGAAGCATCCGCAGAGCTGCCTGCGCCACGACCGGCTGTCGAGCCTCGAGCAATGGGGCCTGCCGACCGGGCAGGCGCTGGCGAACGAATTCGCCCGCGGCATGAAAACACTGGAAAGCGGCGAGTGGCTGCAGGGCGCCGCCCGCTTCGGCAAAGGGGAAGGAAA
>JAEHDO010000093.1 GCA_016880375.1 Betaproteobacteria bacterium
TCGCCGATCTCGCCCAGGCGCGCGTTGTATTCGTCCTTGTCGGCGAGGTACCAGTTCATGCGCACGATGTGCTCCGGCCTGGCGCCAGTCTCGGCGAGGATGGCGACGATGTTGGTGAGGGATTGGCGCACCTGCCCGACCAGGTCGTCGGTCCGGAAGATTTCCTGGGAGTCCCAGCCGACCTGCCCGGCGACGAAGATCATGCGGCCGGCGGCGGCGATACCGTTGGAATAGCCCTTCGGCCGCATCCAGCCCGCCGGGTTGAGCATTTGCATCATGAGTCCCTCCTGTGGTTGTTGATGTCGAGTTGCCCCTGCTGGAATGCCTGCATGAGTTCGCGCAGGTCGTCGGGTATCGGCTGGGCGCGCTGCCGCTCCAGGTCCATGGCAACCAGCACGAATCTGGCGCGCAGTCGTTCCTCGTTCCGGTAGCGGCAGTCGACGGCGATCGCCATCGAACTCCTGCCGAGCTTTTCCAGCCTGAGTCCGAGCGTGATGATCTCGCCGATCTTCGACGGCGCGACGAAATCGCATTCGAGCTTGACGATGGGAAAGCCGAGGCGGTGTTCGGTAATGTAGCGGGCGTAGTTGACCCCCAGCCCCTGGTTGAACCAGTCCTCCACCACGCCGTTGAACATGATGAAGTACTGCGGGTAGAAAACGATGCCGGCCGGGTCGCAGTGGGAGAAGCGCACCAGCATGTCGCTGTGGAAGGTGTCTCCGAGGATGCGGCAGTTCTGGCTCATGATTTCTGTCTCAGGCGGAAGCGTTGCAGCTTGCCCGTCTCCGTTCTGGGCAGCGCGTCGACGAACTCGACGGCGCGCGGGTATTTGTAGGGGGCGATCGTCTGCTTGACGAAGTCCTGCAGCTCGCGCACCAGCGCGTCGCCCGGCGCGTGGCCTTCGCGCAGGACGACGACGGCCTTGACGATCTGGCCGCGCTCATCGTCCGGCACGCCGACCACGCCGCACTCGGCCACCGCCGGATGCGCGAGCAGGGCGCTCTCGACCTCCGGCCCGGCGATGTTGTAGCCGGCCGAGATGATCATGTCGTCGGTGCGCGCCTGGTAGAAGAAATAGCCGTCGGCGTCCATCGAGAAGGCGTCGCCGGTGAGGTTCCAGCCGTCCTGCACGTACTGACTTTGGCGCGCATCGGCGAGATAGCGGCAGCCGGTCGGCCCCTTCACCGCCAGGCGGCCGACCGCACCCGGCGGCAGCGGTTTGCCGTCCTCGTCGACGATGCGCGCCTGGTAACCCGGCACGACCTGGCCGATGGCGCCACGGCGCACCGCCTCCGGCGGCGAGGAGATGAAGATGTGGATCATCTCGGTGGCGCCGATGCCGTCGATGATCTCGATGCCGGTCGCCCGCTTCCACAGCTGGCGCGTGGCGTCGGGCAGGGCCTCGCCAGCGGAGACGCATTTCTGCAGGCGGCCGCTGCCGCCTTTTTCGGCCAACGGCGCCATCAGGCGCCAGAAGGTCGGCGCGGTGAAGCAGATCGTGGCCTTGAAGTCGCGGATGGTCTGCATCAGGCTGTCCGGCATGAGCTTCTCCACCAGCACCGTCGACGCGCCGGCGCGCAGCGGGAAGCAGAGCATGCCGCCGAGGCCGAAGGTGAAGGCCAGCGGCGGCGTGCCGCAGAAGACGTCGTCGGGGCCGGGCTTCAGCACCGAGCGCGGAAAGGTGTCGCACATCGCCAGCACGTCGCGATGGAAATGCATCGTGCCCTTGGGCTGGCCGGTGGTGCCGGAGGTGAAGGCGATCAGTGCGACGTCGTCGGCCGCCGTGTCGACGTTGTCGAAGGTGTCGGGCTTGTTCACGAGCAGGGCTTCGAGTCCGGTTTCGCCATCGTCGTTGAAGGCGACGACGCGTTTGAGGTCCGGGCAGTCCGGCCGCGCCAGTTCGAGTTCCTCCAGCAGGCGCGCGTCGCACAACGCGAGGCCGACGCGCGCCTTGACGGCGATCTGCGTCAGTTCCTTCGCACGCAGCAGCGGCATGGTGGCGACGGCGATGCCGCCGGCCTTGACGATACCCAGCCAGCAGGCGGCCATCATCGGGTTGTTCGGGCCGCGCAGCAGCACGCGGTTGCCCGGCACCAGGCCGAGGTCCTCGCGCAGGGCGCGGGCGATGCGGTTGGCACGGGCGAGCAGCTGGCGGTAGGTGCACTGCACGGGTTTGCCGTGGACAGGCGCCCAGAGCGCCGGACGCTCGCCATGGCCCATGGCGACCATCCTGTCGAGCAGTTCGGCGGCGCAGTTGAGCCGCGGCGGGTACTGCAGCCCGGGCAGATCGAAGACCAGGTCGGGCCACTGCGCACGCGGCGGCAGGTTGTCCCTCGCAAAGGTGTCGATGTGCGCCGTGGCTGCCATCTCAGTTGTCCGGACGCATGTCGGCGACGTGCTGCTTGAGCTGCGCCAGCAGCGCGTAGAGCTGGTCCCTTTCCTTTTCGCCGAGGCCTTCGAAGAGCCGGATGATCCAGTCTTCGTGCTCGTCGGCCCACTCGCGGAAGACGCGACGGCCCTCCTTGGTGAGCTTGACGATGTAGGCGCGCCGGTCCTGCGGGTTGTCCTCTCGCACCACCAGGCCCTCGGCGACGAGCTGGTCGGTGATGCCGGTGACGTTGCCGCCGGTCACCATCATGCGCCTGGACAGCTCGCCCATCTTCAGGCCGTCCGGGTTGCGCTCGAGCTGCGACATCAGGTCGAAGCGCGGCAGCGTGGTCTGGAAATTCACACGCAGCTGGCTGCGGATGTAGGCTTCGATCAGGTTGGTGCAGGCCAGCATGCGCAGCCACAGGCGAAGCGACTGGTGGTGGTCTTCCGTGCCCCGGGTTTCGTGGTCGGATCGCGGCGACTTGGTTTTTTGCGGCTTGGTCATCTCATGCTCTCCCCGCCTGTACGGCGCTTGGTTTCAGGAATCGTGTGTCCTCATGCGCGGATCGCCAGCTGGGCGGCGCGCGCCAGGTTGCGCTCGAGCTGCGACTTGCCGGTGAGGTACTGCTTCGGCCAGGCGGCTTCGTTGTAGTTGATCTGCGCCGCCGCATGCAGCGTCCACGCCGGGTCGGCCAGATGCGGCCGGGCGATGGCGCACAAGTCGGCGCGCCCGGCGGCGACGATGGAATTGACGTGGTCGGCCTCGAAGATGTTGCCCACCGCGATGGTGGCGATGCCGACCTCGTTGCGGATGCGGTCGGAGAAGGGCGTCTGGTACATGCGGCCGTAGACCGGCTGCGCCTCGCGCGTCGTCTGGCCGGAGGAGACGTCGATCATGTCGGCGCCGGCGGCCTTGAAGGCGCGTGCCATCGCCACCGCGTCCTCCGGCGTGTTGCCTCCCGGCGCCCAGTCGTGTGCCGAGATGCGCACCGTCAAAGGCTTGTCCGCGGGCCAGGCGGCGCGCACGGCACTAAACACCTCGAGCGGATAGCGCAGGCGGTTTTCAAGCGTGCCGCCGTATTCGTCCGTGCGCCGGTTGGTCAGCGGGCAGAGAAAGCTGGAGAGCAGATAGCCATGGGCGCAATGCAGCTCGAGCAGGTCGAAGCCTGCCGCCGCGCCGCGGCGCGCGGCAGCAACGAACTGCTCGCGCACGCTGTCCATGTCGGCGCGCGTCATCGCCTTCGGCACCTGGTTCTGCGGGCCGTAGGCGATGGCGGAGGCGGCCAGCAGCGGCCAGTTGCCCGTGGTCAGAGGCTCGTCGATGCTCTCCCAGCCCACCTGGGTCGACCCCTTCGGCCCGGCATGGCCGAGCTGCAGGCCGATCTTGGCGTCGGAGTTGCCGTGCACGAAATCGACGATGCGCTGCCAGCCTTGCGCCTGTTCCTCGTTCCACAGCCCGGCGCAGCCCGGCGTGATGCGCGCTTCCGGCGAGACGCAGGTCATCTCGGTCATCACCAGGCCGGCGCCGCCGAGGGCGCGGCTGCCCAGGTGCACGAGGAGGAAGTCGGCGGGCAGGCCGTCGCGGCAGGAATACATGGCCATGGGCGAGACGACGACGCGGTTCTTCAGGGTCAGGCCGCGCAGCCTGAAGGGCGTGAACATCGGCGGCAGCGGCCTGGCCGGCAGGCCGGACTGCTGCGCGAACCAGGTCTCGACGCTGTCGACGTAGGCCTGGTCGCGCAGGCGCAGGTTCTCGTGGCCGATGCGCTGGCTGCCGGTGAGGAGCGTGTAGGCGAACTGCTCGGGCTCGAGGTGGGCGTAGCGCGCCACGTTCTCGAACCACTCCATGCGGTTGCGCGCCGAGCTTTGCAGCTTGAGGGCTTCGATCTCGCGTTCTTCCTGGTAGAGCGCGAGGGCGTGCTCGACGTTGCCCGGATTCGCGGTCAGCGTCTTGCCGAGGGCGATGGCATCCTCCATCGCCAGCTTGGTGCCGGAACCGATGGAGAAATGCGCG
Source organism: Betaproteobacteria bacterium (assembly GCA_016880375.1). GTDB lineage: Bacteria > Pseudomonadota > Gammaproteobacteria > Burkholderiales > Rhodocyclaceae > Desulfobacillus. The sequence continues at coordinate 4,385 of JAEHDO010000093.1, forward strand.
GTGTGGGCGGCGTCGCCGATCAGCACGATGTTCTTGTGGTACCACTTCCGGCACAGCACGCGGTTGAAATTCAGCCAGGCCGAGCCGCGCAGGTGGCGGGCGTTGCTCATCAGTTTGTTGCCTTGCAGGTGCTTTTCGAAGAGCTTTTCGCAGAAGGCGATGGAGCCGGCCTGGTCGAGCTTGTCGAGGCCGGCGGCCAGCCAGGTTTCCTCGCGGCACTCGACGATGAAGGTGCTGGTGTCGCGGTCGAACTGGTAGGCGTGCACCTGGAACCAGCCCCATTCGGAGGGCTCGGTGATGAAGGTGAAGGCGTTCAGCTTGAGGTGGGTGCCGAGCCAGATATAGCGGCACTTGCGCACGTCGATGTCCGGCTGGAAGTGCCCGGCGTACTTCTTCCGCACCAGACTGTTCACGCCGTCGGCGGCGACGATCAGGTCGGCGTCGGCCAGCCGGGGGTCGGCGTCATCGGCGATTTCGGCCTCGAAGACCTGCTTCACGCCGAGCGCGGCGGCGCGCGCCTGCAGGATGTTGAGCAGGCGCTGGCGGCCGATGCCGCAGTAGCCATGCCCGCCGGAAGTGATCTTGCGCCCCTTGAAGAAGACGTCGCAGTCGTCCCAGTGGTGGAAGCTGCGGGTGATCTCCTCGTAGCTTTCCGGGTCGGCGAGCTGGAAATTGCCGAGTGTGGCGTCGGAGAAGACGACGCCCCAGCCGAAGGTGTCGTCGGGCCGGTTGCGTTCGTAGACGGTGATGTCGTGGGAGGGGTCCGCCTTCTTCATGAGGATGGCGAGGTACAACCCCGCCGGGCCGCCGCCGATGCACGCAATACGCATTTCCAGTGCCCTTTCTCTTTTGGTTCCGTTCCGGCCGATCGCAGAATTATTTTAAGTTTAAATATTTGTGGTAATCAAAAGCAAGCCGGCAGCCAAAAAATCCATCAGGAATATCAAGGAACGATAATATTTAGGCGTAAATATTATCAGCCGGCAGGAGGGGGCCCCTTGAGGCAAATCAAGCCGTTAAGCCGCGCTTAAGACGGCCCGCCGAGACTCCGTTCCGTTTAGTGCTAACGGAAAGGAACGACCATGTACAAAGCAATGCTTTTTGCCCTGCTGGCGGTCAGCGCGGCGGCTGCCGCGGCCACGCCGCGGGAGACGATCAATGCCTATGCCGTCGAGGCGGTCCGGCAGTCGCCCGGCTTCCAGCCCTCCGCCCGGCGCGGCGCCGAGTTCTACGCCAGGCGCTTCGCCGTCTCGGACAAGATGCCGGCCTGTACGGCCTGCCATACCGATTCGCCGGCGCAGCCGGGCCGGCACGCCGTCACCGGCAAGGCCATCAAGCCCTTGGCGCCGCGTGCCGAGGCCGCCCGCTTCACCGACCCAGCGAAGACGGAGAAGTGGTTCCGCCGCAACTGCACCGAGGTGCTGGGGCGCGAATGCAGCGCCGCCGAGAAGGCGGATTTCATCCAGTTCCTGGCGGAGGGGCTGTGAGGGCCGCCCTGCTGCCCCTGTTCGCCGGGGCCATTCTGGCGATCTCGCTGCCGGCGCGCGCCGACCGCCTGCCGGTGCCGGCCGATGCGCCGGCGTCCTTCAAGGCCGAGTGCGGCGGCTGCCACCTGCCGTTTCCGCCGGCGCTGCTGACGGCGCCGGACTGGAAGCGGGTGATGGCGCGGCTCGACAAGCATTACGGCGACAACGCCAGCCTCGACGAGAAGACGCGGCGCGAACTGGAGGACTTCCTCGTGCGCAACGCCGCCGGCAATGGCCGCATGGCCGGCCAGGGCGATCCGCCGCGGTTAACCGCCAGCGCCTGGTTCCAGCGCGAGCACCGCAAGGTGCCCGCATCCCTCTGGCGCGATGCGCGCGTGAAAAGCGCGTCGAACTGCAGCGCCTGCCACAGCCGTGCCGAGCAGGGCAGCTACCGCGGACGCGAAATCGCCCTGCCGGAACTGCGTGAAAAACACTGAGGAGACCGAGATGAAGAAGATACTGGTCTGGGATTTGCCGGTGCGCCTCGGCCACTGGCTGATGGTCGGCGGTTTCGTTCTCGCCTGGGCCACCGGCGACAGCGAAAAATGGCGGCTGGTGCATGTCTTCGCCGGCAGCACGGTGATGGCGGTGGCCGCCTACCGCCTGCTGTGGGGCATCGTCGGCAGCCGCCATGCCCGCTTCGCCGAATTCGTGCGCGGCCCGCGGCAGGCCGTCGCCTATCTGAAGAGCCTGCTGCAGGCGCGGCCGGCGCACTATGCCGGCCACAA
>JAEHDO010000094.1 GCA_016880375.1 Betaproteobacteria bacterium
CCCCGCCAGCAGTTGTGCCAGTTGGGCAATGCCCAGGGGGGGCGCGGCGACCGCCCGCTTCATTCCGGCGGCCAGGCGCGCGGCGCGCTCGCGCTCTTCGGCGCTGCCGCCGGGCAGCACGCAGGCCAGTCCGCGCGCATTCAGCGCTGCGGCCAATTGCAGCCAGTCGGCCTCCGGCCACAGCTTGTCGGCGCGGCTGCTGGCGGTGAGCAGGACGCAGTAGGGCGCGTCCGGCAGCCAGGGTGCGGCGAGCGGGTCGGCGGCGATGCCGTAGTCGAGCGGCAGGTTCGGCTCGTAGCCCAGCGCCGCGGCGGCGAGCCGGCGGTTGCGCTCCACCGCATGCAGGTTCTTCGGGATGGCGTAGGGGGCGTCGTAGAAGCGCGCCGCCAGCGGTTCGCGCGCCGCTTCGGCGGCGTAGCCGGCGCGCCTGCCCTGCGCCTGGCGGGCGAGCAGCGCGCTCTTGATCAGCCCCTGCGTGTCCAGCACCAGATCGTAGCGCTCGCTGCGCACCGCATTCCGGTATTCGCGCAGTTCCCTCCAGGTGAAAGCGGAAAGGGGATGGCGCCGCCAGCGCCGGACGGCGACCGGAATCACCTTGCGCACGGCGGGGTGCAGGCGCGGGATGTCGGCGAAGCCTTCCTCCACCACCCAGTCGATGCTGGCCCCGGGAAAGCGCGCGCGGATGTCGCTCGCCACCGGCAGGTTATGCACGACATCGCCGAGGGAGGAAGTTTTGACGAGGAGAATCGAGCGCATGCGGTCGCCTGTGTCGGCTTGTCGTTTAGAATGAGCGCCTGAAATCGGAATTATAAGCCATGCCCCTCGCTCTTCCGCAGCGCAGGAGCCGGCGAACAGGGAACCCGCATGAAAGTCCTGATCACTGGTTGTGCCGGTTTTAGTTCCGGCATAACGCCCGCCTTGCGGGCATTAGCCTCCTCTGAAACCGGCACAAGAAAATGAAAGTCCTGATTACCGGTTGTGCCGGTTTTATCGGCATGCACGTCGCCCAGCGCCTGCTGGCGCGCGGCGACGAGGTCGTCGGCATCGACAATCTCAACGACTACTACGACGTCGGACTGAAGGAAGCGCGCCTCAAGCAGCTGGCCGGCCTGCCGGGCTTCCGCTTCGTCCGCCTCGACATTGCCGACACCGCCGCCGTCGCCGACCTGTTCCGCAGGGAATCTTTCGACGGCGTCATCAACCTCGCCGCCCAGGCCGGCGTGCGCTACTCGCTGACCAACCCCCACGCCTACGCCCAGACCAACCTGGTCGGTTTCGTGAACCTGCTCGAAGGCTGCCGCCACGGCAAGGTTGGGCATTTCGTCTATGCCAGCAGTTCCAGCGTGTACGGCGGCAACACCAGGATGCCCTTTTCTGAGCATGACAGCGTCGACCACCCCGTCAGCCTGTATGCCGCCACCAAGAAATCCAACGAGCTGATGGCGCACACCTACAGCCACCTGTTCGGCCTGCCGGCGACCGGCCTGCGCTTCTTTACCGTCTACGGTCCCTGGGGGCGGCCGGACATGGCGCTATTCCTGTTCACCAAGGCCATCCTGGACGGGCGGCCGATCGAGGTCTTCAACCACGGCCGCATGCAGCGCGACTTCACCTATATCGACGACATCGCCGAGGGCGTGGTGCGCGTGCTCGACCGGCCGGCTGCGCCCGATCCGGCCTTCGTCAAGGACCGGCCCGATCCTGCCTCCAGCTGGGCGCCCTGGCGCGTTTTCAACATCGGCAACCACCAGCCGGTCGAATTGATGGCCTATATCGAAGCCCTCGAGGCCGCGCTGGGGCGCAAGGCAGAGAAGAACTTCCTGCCCCTGCAGGACGGCGACGTGCCGGCGACCTATGCCGACACGGCCGAGTTGCGCAGCGCCACCGGCTTCGCTCCCGCCACGCCGGTGCCGGAGGGCGTGCGCAGATTCGTCG
>JAEHDO010000499.1 GCA_016880375.1 Betaproteobacteria bacterium
TGAGCTGGAGCGAACCGGACGGCGGCAGGCAGCTCGAGTACTCCGGCCAGCCGATGGGCACCTCCTGCCACATGGTCTTCATCGGGCCGGACGGCAAGGTGCGCGAGATCCGCCAGGCCTTCACCGACGCGAACTTCGCACGTGTCGTGCCCGGGCTGACCCAGGACGAGGTGCGCCGCCTGATCGGCAAGCCGGAAGAAATCGTGCGCTTCCATTTCAAGCCCGACGAGCTGGTTTGGAGCTGGCGCATCGAGGACACCGGCGAGAAGACGGTCCATTTCAATGCCTACTTCGGGCCGGACGGCCGCGTATTGCGCAGCGACCGCACGACGTTTTACAAGGCGAGCGGCGCGTCGCTTAGCTGAGCGCCAAATTGACAGCCACGCCCGTTCGGCGTAAGGTTCGCCTCGCGCCGATTTGATATCAGCTTGCGGGGCGCGTAACAAATACCGCTAAAGCGAGCGCAAACCCGTTCGCCACATTGCCGAACGGGTTTTTGCTTTTATACGGATTCATCATGCAGCCCGACCGCAGCGAATTGCTCCGCGCCCTTCTCGCCCAGCGCATCCTCATCCTCGACGGCGCCATGGGCACCATGATCCAGCGCCACGGGCTGCAGGAGGCGGACTACCGCGGTGCGCGCTTCGCCGACCATGCGAAGGACCTCAAGGGCAACAACGACCTGCTGCTGCTGACGAAGCCCGAGGTGATCCGCGGCATCCACGCCGAGTACCTCGCCGCCGGCGCCGACATCGTCGAGACCAACACTTTCAACGCCACCTCGATCTCGCAGGCCGACTACGGCCTGGAAGCGCTGGCCTACGAGCTGAACGTCGCCGGCGCAAAGGTGGCGCGGCAGGCTGCTGACGAATTCTCCAGCGCGGACAAGCCGCGCTTCGTCGCCGGCGTGCTCGGACCCACTTCGCGCACCGCCTCGATCTCGCCCGATGTGAACGACCCGGGCTTTCGCAACGTCACTTTCGACGAACTGGTGGCGGCCTACACGGATGCCGTGCGCGGCCTGTGCGACGGCGGCGCCGACCTGATCCTGGTCGAGACGATCTTCGACACGCTCAATGCCAAGGCGGCGCTGTTCGCCGTCGAGCAGCATTTCGACGCAATCGGCCGGCGCCTGCCGATCATGATCTCCGGCACCATCACCGACGCCTCCGGCCGCACGCTCTCCGGCCAGACGACGGAGGCCTTCTGGAATTCGCTCAGCCACGTGCGGCCGCTCAGCTTCGGCCTCAATTGCGCGCTCGGCGCCAAGGAGCTGCGCCAGTACGTCGAGGAACTGTCGCGCGTCGCCGACTGCTTCGTCTCCGCCCACCCCAACGCCGGCCTGCCCAATCCCCTGGCGCCGACGGGCTACGACGAGACGCCGGAAATGCTCGCCGGCGAGATCATCGACTGGGCGAAGCACGGCCTCATCAACATCGCCGGCGGCTGCTGCGGCACGACGCCGGCGCACATCGCCGCGATCGCGAAAGCACTGGAAGGCATTCCGCCGCGCCGTCCCGCGGGGACTGACAACGCGCCTGCGCCAGCAGGCGATACTAATGAGCGAAGCCAATATAGTTGGACGCCCGGAGGGCGGCACTTTTCCCTGCGGCTGTCGGGACTGGAGCCGTTCAACGTCAAGTACGACTCGCTCTTCGTGAACGTCGGCGAGCGCACCAACGTCACCGGCTCGAAGGCCTTCGCCCGCCTCATCCTCAACGGCCAGTTCGCCGAGGCCGTCGCCGTGGCGCGCGCCCAGGTCGAGGCCGGCGCGCA
>JAEHDO010000095.1 GCA_016880375.1 Betaproteobacteria bacterium
ATCCGCGAGGACGAGATCGCCGCCAAGGCCTGCGGCATCAACACGCGCAACGTCAAGCTGCTCGCCTTCGCCATGGGCGCCACCTTCGGCGGCGTCGCCGGCGGCCTCTTCGCCGGCTTCCAGGAATTCGTCAGTCCGGAGAGCTTCGGCCTGATGGAATCGATCATGGTGCTGTGCATGGTGGTGCTGGGCGGCATGGGCCACATCCCCGGCGTCATCCTCGGCGGCCTGCTGCTGGCCATCCTGCCCGAGGCGCTGCGCCACGGCGCCGTGCCGATGCAGCAGGCGGCCTTCGGCAAGGTGTTGCTCGACCCCGAGTCGCTGCGCATGCTGCTGTTCGGCCTGGCGCTGATCGCCGTCATGCTCTACCGTCCGGCCGGCTTGTGGCCCGAGGCCCGCAGGAAGCGAGAATTTCTCGCGGAGAAAGCGAAGTGACGCACGGAGCTTCTGCCCTCTCCCCCAACCCCTCTCCCGCGGCGGGAGAGGGGAGCGGCGTGCGCGCTCCTGGCGCGGAAGCTCGGATGGAAACGCTGCTCGACGCCCAGTCCATCGGCAAGCGCTTCGGCGGCGTGCGTGCGCTGCACGACGTTTCGCTTTCCATCCGCCGCGGCGAGATCTACGGCCTGATCGGCCCCAACGGCGCCGGCAAGACCACCTTCTTCAACGTCCTCACCGGACTCTACGGCGCCGACAGCGGCCGGTTCGTCTTCGACGGCACGCCGCTGAGGATCACGGCGCCGCACGAGGTCGCCGCCGCCGGCATCGCCCGCACTTTCCAGAACATCCGCCTCTTCGCCAACATGACGGCGCTGGAGAACGTCATGGTCGGCCGCCACCTGCGCACGGGCGCCGGCGTCATTGGCGCCGTGCTGCGCGACCGCGCCACGCGCGAGGAGGAGGAAGCCATCGGCCAGCGCGCCCACGAACTGCTCCAGTATGTCGGCATCCACCGCCACAGCAACGTCCTGGCGCGCCACCTCGCCTACGGCGACCAGCGCCGGCTGGAGATCGCGCGGGCGCTTGCCACCGAGCCAAAGCTGCTGGCGCTGGACGAACCCGCCGCCGGCATGAACGCCACCGAGACGGAATCCCTGAAAAAGCTGATCGAGGCGCTGCGCGCCGACGGCCTGACGATCCTGCTCATCGAGCACGACGTCAAGCTGGTGATGGGGTTGTGCGACCGCGTCGCCGTGCTCGACTACGGCGAAAAGATCGCCGAGGGCATTCCTGCGGAAGTGCAGCGCGACGCCAAGGTGATCGAGGCCTATCTCGGAGGTAGTCTTGTCTGAGCTCGACCCTTCGAGCGAAGCGAGCAACGGTCACCCCCTTCCCGGGGAAGGGGGGCGGGGGGATGGCAGTCCACTGCTACAAGTAGTGAATCTTCAGATTCACTACGGCGGCATCGCCGCCGTGAAGGGCGTCAGCTTCGAGGTGGCGGCGGGTGAGATGGTCTGCCTGATCGGCGCCAACGGCGCCGGCAAGACCACCACGCTGAAGGCGCTGGCACGCCTGTTGCCTGCGCGCGGCGCCATCCATTACGGCGGCCACAGCAT
>JAEHDO010000500.1 GCA_016880375.1 Betaproteobacteria bacterium
CCCATCTACGGCGTGGACATGAAGATCGTCGACGACGAGGGCAAGGAACTGCCGCGCGATGGCAAGGCCTTCGGCGACCTGCTGGTGCGCGGGCCGTGGATCGTCTCCGGCTATTTCAAGGGTGAGGGCGGCAACGTCCTGCGCGAGGGCGGCTGGTTCCCCACCGGCGACGTCGCCACGCTCGACCCCGACGGCTACATGCAGATCACCGACCGCTCCAAGGACGTCATCAAGTCGGGCGGCGAGTGGATCAGCTCGATCGACATCGAGAACCTCGCCGTGGCGCACCCGGCCGTGGCCGAGGCGGCGGTGATCGGCATCGCCCACCCGAAATGGGACGAACGGCCGCTGCTCATCGTCGTGAAGAAGGCCGGACAGGAGGTCACCCGCGAGCAACTGCTCGACTTCATGCGCGACAAGATCGCCAAGTGGTGGATGCCCGACGACGTCGCTTTCGTCGACAGCCTGCCGCACACCGCCACCGGCAAGCTGCTGAAGACGAAGCTGCGCGAGGAGTTCCGCAGCCACAAACTGCCAGCTTGACGTCGAATACGGCATTTTCCACCAGATGCACGTGGGCAGTGCAGAGTCAGTCCGCCAAGGTAGCGAACGCTTCGAAGTTGCTCGCAACAAAAAGGTCGCCACCACATGATCCGCTCTGCGGAACTTGCTGCTAGAAAGACTGGACAAACCAACGGCTTCGGGTAAAGTGTGGTGCACTGCATCACCCACTCATCCGGAGCAGGCACTAGATGATCTACGCGCTTCACGAACTGCAACACGCCGCCTCCGCACCGCTGCGCCTCCTGGCGGAAACCAGTCAGCAACTCTTCACCAGTCCTTTCAGCCCCCTCGCCTACCTGCCCCACAGCAGCCGCGTCGCCGCCGGCTCCGAATTGCTGGCCCGCGTCGCCCGGCGCTATGAAAAACCCGAATTCAGCCTGGGCCACACGCTGATCGAAGGCGAAACCGTCAGCGTGTGCGAGAGGATCGTCGCCGAAAAACCCTTTTGCAATCTGCTGCATTTCGAGCGTGCCACGTCCCGGCAGCATCCGAAGGTGCTGCTCGTGGCGCCGTTGTCCGGCCACTACGCCACGCTCCTGCGCGACACGGTACGTGCATTGCTGCCCGACCACGACGTCTATATCACGGACTGGATCGATGCCCGCCTGGTACCCCTGGCAGAAGGCTACTTCCACTTCGCCGATTACGTCGCCTACATGCAGGATTTCATCCGCAAGCTTGGACCCGACGTCCATGTTATTTCGGTCTGCCAGCCGACCGTGCCGGTGATGGCGGCAATCTCGCTGATGGCCGCCGCGGACGACCCGGCGCAACCGCGCAGCATGACCCTGATGGGCGGCCCGATCGACACGCGGCAGGCGCCGACCGAGGTCAACCGCTACGCCAAGACGCGCAGCCTGCGCTGGTTCGACATGCACGTCATCACGCGCGTACCGCTCAAGTATCCCGGCTACATGCGCCGCGTCTATCCGGGCTTCCTGCAGCACGCCGGCTTCGTCGCCATGAATTCCGACCGTCACCTGCAGGCGCATGTCGATTTCTACAATCACCTGGTGGAAGGCGACGGCGATTCGGCCGAGGCACACCGCAAGTTCTACGATGAGTACAACGCGGTGATGGACCTGCCGGCCGAGTACTACCTGGAAACGCTGGAGATGGTGTTCATGAAGCACGCACTGCCCTTGGGCGAAATGACGGTCGCCGGCAAGCGCGTCAAGCCGTGGGCCATCCGCGAGACGGCGCTGTTTACCATCGAGGGCGAACTGGACGACATCTCCGGACCTGGTCAGACTCAAGCAGCGCACGGACTGTGCCGCAACTTACCGGCACAGAGGAAGGAACACTTCCTCGTTCCGGGCGTCGGCCACTATGGCATCTTCAGCGGCAAGCGCTGGCGCGAGACGATCTGCCCGCGCGTACGCGACTTCATCCGCCGCAGCACCTGAACGGCGAGGAAACAACACCCGCCATCCACTTCCGGCGATGCCATGGCAATAAACCATGGCAGCCTTACGGCCGGCTATCAGGACATGCCGCAACCCCTCTGATGACAGGTGCAAGCCGCCTGTCCTGCACCAGCCGTTAAAATGCATACATGCAAAGCTCGATGGGTCACCCCGGCCTCGGTTCGGTATTGGATAATTCACGGATTTTGATGCCCACAGGCATGGCCCCGCCCGCCCATTTTTCCGTCTCGAGGCAAATCGATGCGCGCTTCAATCGCAGGCGACCCATCCGCCTCGCGATGGCAGCCGTTTATGTGATCGGCACCCTGTTCTACCTGGCGTGGCGAATCACCATTTTCAATTCGGACTCGCTGCTGGTTTCCTTAGCCTTCTATGCGGCGGAATGGATTGGTTTCATTCTCGGCCTGACCGTCATCTTCAGCGCATGGCGCTACACGCACCGCGAACCCGGACAAGTGCCACCGGGCTTGAGCGTCGATGTGCTGATTCCAACCTACAAGGAGCCGCTACACATCATCCGGCGTACGCTCATGGCGGCGCGCGATATACGCTACCCTCACCAGACTTGGGTACTGGATGACGCCAACCGGCCGGAAATCGAAGCCTTGGCCCGTGACCTGGGCGTGCGCTATCTATCCAGGCGCTTCAATGAGAATGCCAAGGCCGGCAACCTGAACAACGGCCTGAGTCACAGCCGGGCGAATTTCGTGGCCGTCTTCGACGCGGACCACATAGCCCAGCCGCATGCGCTCGACACCCTGCTCGGGCTGATGCAGGACGAACGCATCGCCATGGTGCAGACGCCGCAGGACTACTACAACACGGATGCCTTCCAGTATCTCAGCCCGCGCAGGAAGGCCGGCTTGTGGCATGACCAGTCCTACTTCTACAACCTGGCGCAGGCATGCCGTGACGGCTGGAATGCCTCTTCCTGCGTCGGCACGGGTGTGCTGTATCGGCGGGCCGCGCTCGATTCAATCGGCGGCATCCCGGTCGACACCGTCACCGAAGATTTTCACACCTCCCTCAAGCTGCACAAGCAAGGCTGGCAGACGCGCTACCTCAACGAGCCCGTTGCCTTCGGCGTCGCTGCTGCTGATCTGGGGGAATACTACAAGACCCGCCACCGCTGGGCGCACGGGAACCTGGCCACGCTCAGGGTGGAACACATCTTCAGCTGCGCCGGGCTCACGCTCAAACAGCGCCTGTCCTACCTTTCGCTCGGTTTGATTTACCTGGAAGGCTGGCAGCAGTTGCTCCTGTTCTTGATCCCGCTCTGCGCCCTGATGCTGGGATGGGCGCCGTTTCAGATCAGCCTGTTCAACGTGCTGATCGTGCTGTGCTTCCCCATCATCGGCTACCTGCTGCTGCAGGAATTCGGCTGCGGCTTCAGCCGGTTCTGGACCAACGAGGTATTTGCCATGGCCCGCTGGCCGATCCATCTGGTCTCCGCGGCTGCGCTTTTTGGCAGGAAGCTGCCGTGGCGATCCTCCACCAAGAACATTCAGGGGGAGGTCAACTGGCGGTTGATGGTGCCGCAACTAACGATCTTCGCCCTTGGTGCCCTGGCGCTGGTTTATGCGGCCTGGCGCCTGAACGAGGATTTCGTGGTTGGTCCACTGGCGCACGCCCTGTTCGCCCTGCTTGCCGCGACGAAGGTCGAGCCGGAGGCACTATTCGAAATCCTGCCCGCGGGATATTCGGCCGAACTGGTTGCGATCGCCGGATTCTGGGCGCTTTTCAACATGGTTCGCGCCGGTGCGTTCGTGGCAAAGGCGCTGAGCAACGCCAGGCGATCGAATGCATTTTTTCGTTTCGAGCTCCCTTTGCCGGTATCGCTGGCCTCCCAACCGACGCTTGCCGCGCAAACCGTGTCGATCTCCGAGGAGTGGGTTCAACTGGCCACGTCGTCGCTTCCTGACACCTCTTCAGGCGAGCTGCAACTGACGCTGCATTTGCCGGATGGGCCGTTGACCTGCGACATCGCAATCGTTCGCCAGAAAGCAGGGAATCTGGAAGGGAACTTCTTGTGGGAAAGCGAGGCTCAGCGCGATCGTCTTGCCGCCACGCTTTATTCCATCGGCTGGCAACGGGAACTGCAGCATCATCACGCGTACTTCCTGACCCCTTCGGATCTGATTTCCTATCTGTTCGGTCAAAAACCGGATGGTGCAGAACCGAAACGACAATGGATCGCCGGGTTGTTGCCTAAATACAACAATACGCAAGATGCCATGCCTATCCTGATATCGCGATCCGCATCATTTCAAAGGTCACCGCAATACATTGAAATAATTAGTTTTTCGACCTTGTCGATCGGCTTGGTTCTTGAAATACTTTTGCCGGATGTCCCGTCCAAGTCAATTTGTTTGAAACCGGTACGTGAATTGCCCATCGCTTCACTGCCGCATTCCGGTCTAAATGGTAGAAGTTTCTGGCGATATCAAGCAGAATTGCATTGAATTGTTGCGTTGCCTAACGCAGAGACATCAACTGTGGAGGTTTATATGAAAAAACTGAATGTGGCCGTGCTTTCCGTGGCACTTTCAGCCATCGCCGTCGGTAATGCCAACGCCGATGCCAACGTTGTGTATGCCGGCATTAGCGCTGCCGAGGATTCCACCTTCGGCTATGTCGGCGGCATCCGTGCCTGGAATGGCGACATATCCAAGAGCGGCTTTCTGCTGCGCGGCAAGGTACTGTACGGCGAATACGACTACAAAACCACGGCTGTCCCGGGCGGCGACGTCGATGGCGACGCCTACCACATCGAGCTTGGCATCGGCTATCAGTGGATCAACCCCGGCAACCGCGTCTCGCTCTATGGCGGCGTCGATCACCAGAACCACGATCTGAGCCCCAACGACACCCGCAACAGCACGCGCGGCTCCACTACCGGCGCAGCGGTCCAGGGTGAAATCGAGACGCTCGGCCAGCCTTGGTACGGCGGCCTGATCGGAAAATACAGCACTGCCAACGATACCTACTGGGTGCGTGGTCGCGCCGGCTATAAATTCGGCAGCGTCACGGTCGGGCCGGAAGCGATTGGGGCGGGCAACGATGAATACAGTGAAACCCGTTATGGACTGTTTCTTGGGTTCGCCGCAACTAAATCGACCACCGTGTCATTGTCCGCGGGTCACCGCAGGGCGGACGGAGACAACGACCGCAAAAACCAATCGGGCGGCTATCTGAGTTTGGACTTGTCCACGACCTTCTGACGTCTGGCAAATTGAAGGAGAAGCGCCCGTTCAGCGACGGGCGCTTTTTTTTGCAGCGTGCACTGCATGCGTCTCGTTAATGTTTCCCGCCGCACAGTGATTGCCGCCATGATCGGCGGCGGCATCTCGGCGCTGGTCGCCCGTTACCTGATTCGCACGGCTGCGGCCGAACCAGCACTCAGCCTGAAACTGCCTGCGGCTGGCTCGGCTGATCACCCCCCCTCCTTTGAAGTATTTCTCGCCCTGTCGCAACTCGTGACGCAGCGCCAGCTTCTGGACGAGGCGACCGCGCGGCGCATGTATCCGCTTTTTCTGGATGAACCGTGGGGCGCACATCATATTTACACTACCTACACGCAACTACTGGCGTTGCTGATCACGCCCGCCGAATTGCCACGGCATGCCCACCCCGCCCTCGCTGGCAAACTCGGCACGGGGCAGGCCTGGTTCGCCTCCCATCTTCTCACTACCTGGTATCTGGGCATTTACTACCATGAGCGTACTGCTCCGGTGAGGGTGGCTCATTCGGAAGCACTGATGTACGACCTGGTCCATCCGTATATTCCCCGACGTTTTGACGAGGGCGGAGTTTTTGGTGCCTGGGGTGATCCACCCATAATGATGACGACCCGACCGTGAGTGAACAACTGGCTGCGGACGTCGTCATCGTCGGTTCGGGCGTGGCAGGCGCCTTGTGCGCCTGCCGTTTGGCTAAGGCGGGAATAAAGGTGCTGGTGCTGGAAGCCGGGCCGCGCATTGCGCGCGAATCCGTCGTCCGGCAATTCAAGAAACAGTCACAGCTCGATTTGTCGGCGGGATACCCCAATCCGGACTGGGCTCCGCGTCCCGACTGGGGCAGCGGAGCCGACCCCTACATCGAGCAAACCGGCGCTGCCACCCTGCACACGGAATATTTGCGTGTCGTGGGCGGCACTACCTGGCACTGGAGCGGCAGCGCGCTGCGCCTCCGGCCCGAGGATTTCGGCATGTACAGCCGCCATCGGCAAGGCGTGGATTGGCCGCTCACCTACGCCATTCTGGAA
>JAEHDO010000501.1 GCA_016880375.1 Betaproteobacteria bacterium
AAGCGCCAGCCGGGCGGATTTGCCACCCTGCTGATGGCCCTGGAGGAGGCCATAACCCCGCCGGTGATCGTGGCATTGCGCGGTCCCGGCGAGCAACTGACTGACTGGCAAGGGAAAATTTCGGCTTACTACTGGCCTTGGGCGATGGTTATGGGGTTGCCGGAAACCCTGCTCAAACCGCCGCCGGCGCTCGATAAACCCTTGAAGGATGCTGTCAACGCCTGGGTCTGCTCGGGCGTTAAGTGTCTCGAGCCGATCGATGATTTCTCTTGTCTGGAACGGGTTTGCAAGTCCCCGGAATTGATTTAGAGTATCGGCGCATTTTACCAACCACGCCAAAGAGGAATTCGAGAAATGAAACTGCTGAAAACCCTGCTGCTCGCTGGCGCCGGCCTGCTGATCGCCGGCCAGGCCTCCGCCGACGAAGCCCTGGCGAAAGCCAAGAACTGCATGAGCTGCCACGCTGTCGACAAGAAAGTCGTCGGCCCGTCCTACAAGGATGTCGCCAAGAAATACGCCGGCAACGCCGCCGCTGTCGCCGAACTCGAAGCCAAGGTGAAGAAGGGCGGCTCGGGCAAGTGGGGCACCGTGCCGATGCCGCCGAACCCGGCCGTCAGCGACGCCGACATCAAGAAGCTGGTCGCCTGGGTTCTCGCGACCAAGTAATCGATCTCTGCCGCATGGAAAGGCCAGCCCGCGGGCTGGCCTTTTTATTGACATCGCCCCGGGCGCCCAGCACAATCCCCGCGCGTTCGCAGACAACAAGAATCACCCCTTTCCTGGAGACGATGACCATGCGATTCCCCGTCAAGACGATCAGCCTCGTTGTTGCATCCACGCTTGCCGCGTTCGGCTGCGGCAAGGAAGCGCCGCCGCCCCCGCCGCCGAAGGCCGAGCAGCCGCCCGCACCGCCGCCCAAGCCGACGGTGACGGTGAAGATCGGCCATTCCGCCCCGCTCACCGGCCCGCAGGCGCACCTGGGCAAGGACAACGAAAACGGCGCCCGCCTCGCCATCGAGGAAGCCAACGCCAGGAAAATGGAAATCGGCGGCGCCGTGGTGACCTTCGAAATGATCCCCGAGGACGACCAGGCGGATCCCAAGCAGGGCACCACCGTGGCGCAGAAGCTGATCGACGCCAAGGTAAACGGGGTCGTCGGTCACCTCAATTCCGGCACCACCATCCCGGCCTCCAAGCTGTATTTCGATGCCGGCATCCCGCAGGTCTCGCCCTCCGCCACCAATCCGAAATACACGCAGCAGGGCTTCAAGACCGCCTACCGGGTGATGGC
This sequence comes from Betaproteobacteria bacterium, assembly GCA_016880375.1. GTDB lineage: Bacteria > Pseudomonadota > Gammaproteobacteria > Burkholderiales > Rhodocyclaceae > Desulfobacillus. Next base: position 1,292 of record JAEHDO010000501.1, read on the forward strand.
CAACGACGAGCAGCAGGGCAAGGTGCTCGGCGACTACGCGACGAAACAGCTGGCCGGCAAGAAGATCGCCATCGTCGACGATCGCACCGCCTACGGCCAGGGCGTCGCCGACGAGTTCGAGAAGGCCGCCAAGGCCGGCGGCGCGCAGATCGTGGCGCGTGAATTCACCAACGACAAGGCCACCGACTTTTCTGCCATCCTCACCAAGATCAAGTCGAAGAAACCGGAAATCGTCATGTACGGCGGCATGGACGCCCAGGCCGGCCCGATGGCGCAGCAGCTGAAGAAGCTCGGCGTCAAGGCCAGGATGCTGTTCGCCGACGGCGGCTGCACCACCGAGTTCCACAAGCTGGCCGGCGATGCCGGAGAGGGGCATTATTGCTCCCTGCCGGGCCTGCCGCTGGACAAGATGCCGGGCGGCGTCGCCTTCAAGGAGAAGTACGCCAAGCGCTTCAATGTCGACATCCAGCTCTATGCGCCCTACGCCTACGATGCCGCCAGCGTCATGATCGACGCCATGCAGCGCGCCGACTCGGTGGAGCCGGCGAAGTACCTTGAGGCGCTGCCGAAGACCAGCCTGGATGGCGTCACTGCCAAAATCACCTTCGACGAGAAGGGCGACGTCAAGGATGCCGCCATCACGCTGTATCAGGCCAAGGGCGGCAAGTGGGAAGCGCTGGAGAGCGTCGGCGGCGCCGCACCGGCGCCGGCCCAGCCCGCCGCGATGGGCGGCATGAGCGGGATGACCGCTGCGCCCGCCCCGGCCGCCCCGGCTGCTCCCGCCGAGAAGAAGTAAGCAGCATTTATGTCCGGCAAACGGCACCTTCGGGTGCCGTTTGTTTGTAGACTGGGGCGGAATGGACACCTTCATCCAGCAGATCATCAACGGCCTCGTCCTCGGCAGCATCTATGCCCTGGTGGCGCTGGGCTACACGATGGTCTACGGCATCCTCGGCCTGATCAACTTCGCCCATGGCGAGGTGGTGATGATCGGCGCGCTCACCGCACTGACCGTCATCAAGCTGCTGGGCAACAGCGGCCTGCCGGGCATCGTCGTGGTGCTGATCGGACTGCTGGCGGCGATTCCGGTGTGTATGGCGCTCGGCTTCGCCATCGAACGCGTCGCCTACCGGCCGCTGCGCAACGCGCCGCGCCTGGCCCCGCTCATCACCGCCATCGGCGTCTCCATCGTGCTGCAGCAGCTGGCGATGATCTTCTGGGGCCGCAACTACCATGCCTTCCCGCCGATCCTGCCGACCAGCGGGCGCGACATCGGCGGCGCCCACATCGCCGACCTGCAGATCGTCATCGTGCTGCTGGCGGCGGCGATCATGGCCGGCCTGATGCTGCTGGTGAATCGCACGCGCCTGGGCCGCGCCATGCGCGCCACGGCGGAGAATCCGCAGATCGCCGGACTGATGGGCGTCAACATCAATGTCATCATCTCCGCCACCTTCCTCATCGGCTCGGCGCTGGCCGCCGTGGCCGGCGTGATGG
>JAEHDO010000502.1 GCA_016880375.1 Betaproteobacteria bacterium
GAGGTCGGGCGCATCCTCGCCGAGGACTTGCGCGCGCGTGGCGTGGCGAATGTCGTGGCGTACGACATCAAGCTGGGCGGGCCGGAAGAGGCGCCGCTGCGCGAGCATGCGGCGCGCCATGGCGTGCGGCTCGTCGCCGATCATGCCGAACTCGCGGCGCAGTCCGACCTCGTCATTTCCGCCGTCACCGCCAGCCAGGCCGTGCCGGTGGCCGAGGCCTGCGCCCCGGCGTTGCGCGCCGGCGCCTGGTTCCTCGACTTCAACTCGGCCTCGCCGGGGGCGAAGGTCAAGGCCGGCGGGATCGTCGCCGGCGGCGGCGGGCGCTACGTCGAGGGCGCGGTGATGACGTCGATCCCGCCCTACCGCATCCGCGTGCCGCTGCTGCTCGGCGGCCCCGACGCCGCCGCGCTGGCGCCGCTCGTCAATGTGCTCGGCTTCGAAGGCAAGGCCGGTCCGGAAAAGCTGGGCATCGCCTCCGCCACCAAGATGTGCCGCAGCGTCATGATCAAGGGGCTGGAAGCTATGGTCATCGAGAGCTTCGCCGCCGCGCGCGCCTGGGGCGTCGAGAACGAAGTGCTGGCCTCGCTCGCCGAGACCTTTCCCAGCATCGACTGGGAGAAGCAGGGCGCGTATTTCTTCCAGCGGGTCGTCCAGCACGGCCGCCGCCGCGCCGAGGAGATGCGCGAGGTGGCGCAGACGGTGCGTGAGATCGGGCTGGAACCCTGGTCCGCCGCCGGCACGGCCGAGCGCCAGGCCTGGGTGGCCGACCTCGCCGACCAGGGGCTGTTCGGCGACCGCAACGCCCTGCGTAAGGATTGGCGCCCTGACGCCGACCGCATTCTGGCCGCAACCAAAATCAAACCCTGACAGAGAGACGCATGGACCCCGACTGGCTGCCTTTCCACCCCAACCCCTCGAAGCCCGCCTTCAAGGTGCCGGCCGGCGCCGTGGACGCGCATTGCCACGTCTTCGGCCCGGCGGCGCAGTTCCCCTTCGCGCCGGAGCGCAAGTACACGCCCTGCGACGCCTCGAAGGGCCAGCTCTTCGCCCTGCGAGACTTCCTCGGCTTCTCGCGCAATGTCGTCGTGCAGGCCACCTGCCACGGCAACGACAACCGCGCCATGGTCGATGCGCTCGTGAATTCGCAGGGCAAGGCGCGCGGCGTCGCCTCGGTCGGCCGCGATGTCACCGATGACGTGCTGCAGGCGATGCACATGGCCGGTGTGCGCGGCGTCCGCTTCAATTTCCTCAAGCGGCTGGTCGACTTCACGCCGAAGGAGGTGCTGCTGGAAATCGCCGGACGCATCGCGCCGCTCGGCTGGCACGTGGTGGTGTACTTCGAGGCGCAGGACCTGCCGGAGCTGTGGGACTTCTTCACGGCCGTTTCTGACAACCTCGCGACCACCGTGGTGGTCGACCACATGGGACGCCCCGACGTGGCGAAGCCGGTCGACGGGCCCGAATTCGGCCTGTTCCTGAAGCTGATGCGCGAACATCCCAACGTCTGGTCGAAGGTGAGCTGCCCGGAGCGGCTCTCCAAGTCCGGCCCGACCGGCGAGGACGGAGGAGGGGCCCTGTCCGGGCCCTATAGTGACGTGGTGCCCTTTGCGAAGCGCATCGTCGAGGCCTTCCCCGACCGTGTGCTGTGGGGCACCGACTGGCCGCACCCCAACCTGAAGGGCCACATGCCCGACGACGGCAAGCTGGTGGATTTCCTGCCCCGCATCGCCGTCACCCCCGAACTGCAGCGCAAACTGCTGGTCGACAATCCCATGCGGCTCTACTGGCCGGAGGAAAATTGATATGCCACTCGACAAACCCTACAAGGACGTACCCGGCACGACGATCTTCGACGCCGAGCAATCGCGCAAGGGCTACCACCTCAACCAGTTCTGCGTGTCGCTGATGAAGCCGGAGAACCGTGTCCGCTTCAAGGCCGACGAACGCGCCTACCTCGACGAGTGGCCGATGACGGAAGAGCAGAAGTTGGCTGTGATGTCGCGCGACCTCAATCGCTGCATTGCGCTCGGCGGCAACATCTACTTCCTCGCGCGCATCGGCGCCACCGA
>JAEHDO010000503.1 GCA_016880375.1 Betaproteobacteria bacterium
AATTCGCCGGTCTGCTCGTTGAAGAGCACGGCGAAGCGCGTCTGGCCGATCAGCAGCAGCACCAGCAGCGCCAGCAGGCCCCAGGCCTTGAGTTTTTCCTCGTGGCGCCAGTAGGGGGCGGCGATGGCCCAGAAGCGCTGCAGGTGGTGGCGGTCGACGGTTTTCATCGTATCGGCGGGCTCATGTAGGCGCCATTCTAATCGGCTAAACTCTCCCGCATGAAGATACTCATCCCCGCCCTCATTCCCGCCCTCATTGCCGCCAGCCTCGCCGGCGCCGTCCGCGCCCAGCCGGAGGGTGACGCCGTCGCGCTGGGCCGCCTGCTGTTCTTCGATGCGACGCTGTCCGAGCCGGCAGGCCAGTCCTGTGCCAGCTGCCACGCCCCGGCGCGCGCCTTCACCGATCCCGACACGAGCCGGCCGACCTCGAAAGGCGTGCATCCCCAGCGCTTCGGCAGCCGCAACGCGCCTTCGGCAATGTACATGGCCCACTCCCCCGCCTTCCACTTCGACCCGAAGGAGGAACACTACGTCGGCGGCCAGTTCTGGGACGGCCGCGCGGCGACGCTGGAGGAGCAGGCCAAGGGCCCCTTCCTGAATCCGCTGGAGATGGCCAACCCGGACAGGAAGGCGGTGGTCGACAAGGTGCGCCGTGCGCCGTATGCGGGCCTGTTCGACAAGCTCCATGGCAAGGGCGCGCTAAACAATGCCGACCTCGCCTACGAGCGCATCGCCGCCGCCCTCGCCGCCTACGAGCGCAGCGCCGAACTGCAGCCCTTCAGCTCGAAATACGACGCCTGGCTGGCGGGCAAGGCGAAACTGACGAAACAGGAGCTGCGCGGGCTGAAGCTCTACGAGGCCGAGAAGAAGGGCAACTGCGCCGCCTGCCACCCGAGCCGGCGCGGCCCCAAGGGCGAGCCGCCGCTGTTCACCGATTTCACCTACGACAACCTCGGCGTGCCGCGCAACCCGGACAACCCCTTCTATGGCCAGGACAGGGCGCACAACCCGGACGGGGCGCGCTTCGTCGACCGCGGCCTCGGCGCCGCCGTGAACAAGCCCGCAGAGGACGGCAAGTTCAAGGTGCCGACGCTGCGCAACATCGCGCGCACCGCGCCCTACATGCACAACGGCTATTTCACGACCCTGCGCGGGGCCGTCGCCTTCTACAACGACCGCGATGCGCGCAAGCGTTGCCCGCAGGATCTGCCCGAGGCCGACGCAAACAGGCGCAAGTGCTGGCCGGCAGCGGAAGTCGCGGCCAACGTGAACACTGAAGAACTCGGCCGCCTCGGCCTCAGCGAGCGCGAGGTCGACGACATCGTCGCCTTCCTGCGCACCCTCGACGACGGCTACCGGAAGTAGCCCTCAGGCGAACATCCACAGCGCGACGGACATGCCCGTCGTCGCCCAGAACACCACGAAATCGGGATTCACGATCGACCTCCTTTCCCTGTGCCACAGGATAGGGGGCGGCAGGCTCAGGGCGTGAGCCCGGCCCTCTCCCCCTGCCCCTCTCCCGCACGCGGGAGAGGGGTGGAGGATGTCAGTACCGGTCGAGGGCCGCCTTGAGCTGCGCCGCGACTTCCCTGCGCAGCGTCGCCGGCGCCAGCACTTCCACGCCGGGGCCCTGCTTGAGGATATCCATCACCAGTTCGCGGCTGTCCGAGTAGGGAATCTCCAGCAGGTAGGCGCCGTCCTTCTCGAAGCGCGCCTTCTGCTTCGGATGCCACTGCTCCAGCGACACCCAGCGTGCCCGCTCCGGCGTGAAGCGCAGCTTCG
>JAEHDO010000504.1 GCA_016880375.1 Betaproteobacteria bacterium
GAGGCGCTCCGGCACGGGGGGTCGATCAGGCTTTCTTTTCCTTGAACTCCTTGAGCTGGCCGAAACCGGTCGGCGAGGTCGGCGAAGCGGTCTTCTCGCAGCTGCCCTTCGGCACCATCGACCAGGCGTTGCCCTGGTAGTCGATCTTCGAGGTGCCGGCGCAGGACGTGCCGGCGCCGGCCTTGCAGTCGTTCTTGCCCTTCATGGCGACGCCGTAGCACTTCTCCTTGTCGGCCATCTTGTCCTGCGCCGCGGCCGGGGCGGCGGCGAGGGTCATGGCGGCGCCGAAGGCGAGGGCGAGGGAAGCGGCGGTCACAGTTTTGTTCATGTCGGTCTCCTGTTGAATTTGGGGTGCAGGGCCGGCCGGAATGGCCGGCCCTTGTCGAAAGAGACCGGCCGGCGGCCCGATTCCTTACAACCTAAAATAAAAGTCAGTCCCGGCGGGACGGCGCCGCATCCGCTTCAGCCGCGCCAGCGCACGCGCTGGCGCACCAGCTCATCCACCTTGCCGAGCGTTTCCGGAGAGTCGGTGATGACGGCGTAGAAGCCCTGGCCGCCGGGGCGGGCCACGGCGTTCCAGCCCCCGACCTGCGCCTGTTCGGAATCGGTTTTCATGCGCTTGGCCGGGATGAGGATCAGCGTCGCCAGCTTGCCCTCCTCCGTTTCGAAGACGATGTGCCAGCCGGTGCCCTCCGGCACCGGGCAGAGCTTCATGTAGCGCACCTTGCCGAGCGAAGCCTGCATCTCGCCGCCGAAGGTATGCATGACGCGGCGGAACAGCTCCGGATCGGCGCTGCGCGTGGTGGTGAAGGATTCCGGCTCGTGCATGACGTGCTCGATGGCCAGGCGGGCGTATTCCTGGGAGGAGAAATCGCGCCATTGCTGGAAGCCGAAGGCGAAGGTGAGGACGACGGTGGCGGCCATGGCCCACAGGCGCGGCGACGCTTTTGCAACATTCGGCGTGCCGGACTTGCGGCGCAGGACGATGCGCTCGGCCAGGCCCTCGGGCACGGGCACGTCGAGCGCGGCGGCGAGGTGTGCCTCGTTCTCGTTGATCTCGACGGCGAAGCCGCGGCAGGCGGCGCATTCGTTCAGGTGCGCCAGCGCTTCGGGCGAGAGGCGGCGCGGGTCGGCGAGTTTCTCGCGGCGGAAATCCAGGCAGTTCTTCATTGGGCTACCCTCGCTTTCGCGGGATCGGACAAATGGGCGCGCAGCGCCTGCCGCGCGCGGGTGAGGCGGGTCATCACGGCGCCCTCGGTGGTGCCGAGCATCTCGGCGATCTCCCGGCATTCGTAGCCGCCCAGCACCTGCAGCACCAGCGGATCGCGGTAGGCGGGCGGCAGTTCCCCGACCAGCTGTTCGAGCTCCAGCTGCGCGCCGGGACGGTCGCGGGAGGGCAGGTCGAGTTCCTCGGGGTCGTCGTCGCTGATGTCGAGGCGCTTGCGCTCGTAGAGGCGGGCATGCTCGTTCCTCAGGATCGTGATGAGCCAGGGCTTCACGGCCGCGAGGTCCTCCAGGCTGTCCCAGTTCTTCCAGGCGCGGGCGAAGGCCTCCTGCACCAGTTCCTCGGCGACGAAGCGGTCGCGGCAAAGCCAGTAGGCGTAGCGATAGAGGTCGGCGCCATAGGCGCGCGCGGCCTGGTCGAACTGTCGCTGGCTGAAGATGGACATGGGTGCCTCCGCCTGATTAGACCGGCGCATGCGGCAAAAGCTTACACCGCGCTCGGCGATGCGCTGGCCGGACGCGGTACAATCCAACTAAAATCCATGGCAAACATGAACTTGGGATCATTTATCGCTGTCGGCGGCGGCGCCGCGCTGGGCGCCTGGGCGCGCTGGGGCCTCGGCGTCGCCCTCAACCCGCTGTTTCCCACCGTGCCGCTCGGCACGCTGGCGGCCAACCTCATAGGTGGCTACCTGGTCGGCTTCGCCGTGGCGCTGTTCCACCACCACGCCGGCCTCTCGCCGGAACTCAAACTCTTCCTCATCACCGGCTTCCTCGGCGGCCTGACGACCTTCTCGACGTTTTCCGCCGAGGTGGTGGCGCTGATCGAGCGCGCGCAATACGGCTGGGCGCTGGCGGCGGCGGGCGGGCATCTGGTCGGCTCGCTGGCGATGACGGCGCTCGGCATCGCCACCTTCGTCGTCCTGGCCAAATGAAACCGAAGCACACGGAAGCCGCGCCTGGCGCGGCTGAACCGTCGTCACCCCTTTCCCCGGGAAAGGGGCGGGGGGATAGGCGCACTTTCGATGCAGCAGCACGCCTGGCCGCCCGGCCGGCGATTGCCTATGACGACGAGTTGCCCGTTTGCGCGAAGCGCGGCGAGATCGCCGAGGCCATCCGCAACAACCAGGTGGTCATCGTCTGCGGCGAGACCGGCTCGGGCAAGACCACGCAGCTGCCGAAGATCTGCCTCGAGCTCGGGCGCGGCGCCAGCGGCCTGATCGGCCACACCCAGCCGCGCCGCATCGCCGCCCGTGCCACGGCCACGCGCATCGCCCAGGAGCTGAAGAGCGAGCTCGGCCGCGCGGTGGGCTTCAAGATCCGCTTCACCGACCGCGTCAGCCCGGACAGCTACATCAAGCTGATGACCGACGGCATCCTGCTTGCCGAGACGCAGGGCGACCCGCAGCTGCGGCAGTACGACACGCTCATCATCGACGAGGCGCACGAGCGCAGTCTCAACATCGACTTCCTGCTCGGCTACCTGAAGCATCTCCTGCCGAAGCGGCCGGAACTGAAGGTCATCGTCACTTCGGCGACGCTGGACGCGGAACGATTTTCAAGACATTTCGACGGCGTCCCGGTGATCGAAGTCTCCGGCCGGCTCTATCCCATTGAGATGCGCTGGCGTCCGCCGGCGGACCGGGTCGACCTGCCGGACGCCATCGTCGACGCCGTCGACGAATGCCACCGCAACGGCCCGGGCGACGTGCTGGTGTTCCTGCCCGGCGAGCGCGAGATCCGCGAGGCGGCGGAGGCGTTGCGCAAGCACCATCCGCCCGGCACCGAGCTGCTGCCGCTCTACGCCCGCCAGTCGGCGCAGGAGCAGCAGCGGGTGTTCGCACCGGCGAAAGGCCGCCGCGTCGTGCTCGCCACCAACGTGGCGGAAACCTCGCTCACCGTGCCCGGCATCCGCTACGTCGTCGACTCGGGCCTGGCGCGCGTCAAGCGCTATTCCCATCGCAACAAGGTGGAGATGCTGCAGGTGGAGGACATCGCCCGCTCCGCTGCCAACCAGCGCGCCGGCCGTTGCGGCCGCGTCATGAGCGGCGTCTGCATCCGCCTCTACGGCGAGGACGACTTCGCCAAGCGGCCCGCCCACACCGAGCCCGAGCTGCTGCGCTCCTCGCTGGCCGGCGTCATCCTGCGCATGAAGTCGCTGCACCTGGGCGAGGTGGAGGAATTCCCCTTTCTCGACAAGCCGCTGCCGCGCATGATCACGGACGGCTACCAGCTGCTCGAGGAACTGGGCGCCGTCAACGACGAGCGCGAGCTGACGCAAAGCGGCCGCGAGCTGGCGAAGCTGCCGCTCGATCCGCGCATCGGCCGCATGA
>JAEHDO010000505.1 GCA_016880375.1 Betaproteobacteria bacterium
GCGCTCGGCATCTGGAGCTCCTACCTCCCCGCCGGCGTCGGCCTGGTCATGCTGCTGGCGCCGCTGGTCGTGCCCCTGGGCGGCTGGCGCGGCCTGTGGCTGCTCACGCTGGGCATGCTGCTGCTGGCGGCAGGCGCGGTCTATCGCTCGCGGCCGGCCTATCGCAGCGCCGCCCCGGGCGGCCGGCACCCGCATCCGGTCGTCGCCGCGCGCGAGGCGCTGTCGCAGCCGGAGCCGTGGCTGCTGGCCACCGCCATGACCAGCTGGACCATGCAGCACTACGCCCTGATCATCTGGCTGCCGACCTTCCTCAAGGAGCAGCGCGACCTCTCGTCCCCGGCGGTGGCGCTGCTGTCCTGCCTGATGGTGCTGGCCAATGTGCCGGGCAACCTGCTCGGCGGCAGCCTGCTGCAGCGCCATTTCCACCGCGGCAACCTGATCGTCTGCGCCAACGTCGTCACCGGGCTGTGCAGCCTCGGCATCTTCCTCGACGCCCTGCCCGACCTCGCGCGCTACGCCCTGTGCCTGCTGCTGTCCTTCACCGGCGGGCTCGTCCCCGCCTCGGTCCTCTCCTCGTCCGCAAGCTACGCCCGCACGCCGAAGCAGATCGGCACGCTGCAGGGCCTGTACATGCAGTTCGGCAACATCGGGCCCTTCATCGGCCCGCCGCTGATCGCCATGCTGGTTGCCGCCAGCGGCCGCTGGCACGACGCGATGTACGTGACCGGCAGCGCGGCGCTCGCCGGCATCGGCCTCGGCCTGCTGATTCGAAAACGGGAAATGAAAACCGCGGGGAAGCCTAAGGCTTGACCGGGTCCCACGGCTCCTGGGCGAAATAGGCTTCCATGCCCGGCTGGGTGTGCGGATTGCGCGCCTTGCCCCAGTGGCAGGTGAGGCGCGCGTAGTTGTCGAGGTCGCTGCCGACGAGGCAGACCATTTCCATCGGCTGCCGCTGGCCCCACTTGAAGGCCAGCACCCAGGCCTCGCCCGGATCGGCGCGGCGCACCTCGCCGACAATCCGCTCCTGCCTGCCACCAATCACCCGCGTCAGCCGCAGCTGCTTGCCCACCCGCTCGATCTTCGCCGTGCCCGTATAGGTGGCCTGGCTGTCGGGATGGCGGCCGATCAGCGTGTAGCGGCCGCGCACGAAGTCCCACAGCGGCGACTCGTCGTCGTCCGCGGCAAATACGGGCGGCGCCAGCAGGCAGGCCAGCGCGAGCAGCGCCGCCGGCAGGGTGCGTCGTTGAAAGGTCGGTTTCATGGTCGGACGGGGAGCATAAACATAACCTTACCACTGCAAGGGCCACCGGCGATCCGCGTTGACGATCCCGGGCGGCTGCCGCAAGATTATTCGCGGGCAGCCGTCATCGGCGATTGCCTGTCTCCCCCAACAGAGATCAAAGGAGCACGTCATGCAAAGAAAAACAATGTGGCTGGCTGCGGCCGGCGTGATTGGCCTGGCAGGTTGCGCAAGCATGCAGCCGGGCCCGCAGGAAATGACCTTCTTCGTCACCAGCGCCAACCCCGGCAAGGGCGGCGACCTCGGCGGCCTCGAAGGCGCCGACCGCCACTGCCAGTCGCTGGCGCAGGCGGCGGACGCCGGCCATCGCACCTGGCGCGCCTACCTGAGCACGCAGGCCGCGACGCTGGCCGGCAAGGACTTCGTCAATGCCCGCGACCGCATCGGCACCGGCCCCTGGCAGAACGTCAAGGGCGAAGTCGTCGCGCGCAGCGTCGACGAGCTGCACTCGCCGAACAGCAGGCTCACCAAGGAGACGGCCCTCGACGAGAAGGGGCGGATCGTTAACGGCCGCACCGAGAAGCCCAACAAGCACGACATCCTCACCGGCTCGCGGCCCGACGGCACCGCCTTCCCCGGCAAGCCCTTCCCCGACATGACCTGCGGCAACTGGACCAACGGCAGCGACAGCGGCGGCGCCATGACCGGCCACCACGACCGCGCCGGTCCGAGCGACGCCTCTTGGGCCGTCTCCTGGAATTCCGCCCACCCGACGCTCGGCTGCAGCATGGAGAAGATCCGTCCGACCGGCGGCGACGGGCTGTTCTACTGCTTCGCCGAGAAATAAGCCGCCCGATGTACCTCCCGCCCGCCTTCCGCGAAGAGCGGATCGACGTTCTGCACGCGCTCATCCGGCAGCATCCGCTGGGCCTGCTGACCACCGCCGGCGCCAGCGGCCTGCTCGCCACGCCCCTGCCCTTTCTGGTCCACGCTGGCGAGGGCGGGCATGGCACCCTGCGCGCCCACGTGGCACGGGCCAATCCGCACTGGCGGGAATTGCAGGGCGTTGGCGAATGCCTCGTCGTGTTCATGGGGCCGCAGGGCTACGTCACGCCCTCGTGGTATCCGAGCAAGCAGGAAACGCAGAAGGTGGTGCCGACCTGGAACTACGTCACCGTGCATGCCTGGGGCAAGCCGCGCCTCGTCGAGGACGCGGCCTGGCTGCGGCGGCAGCTCGACGAGCTCACGC
>JAEHDO010000506.1 GCA_016880375.1 Betaproteobacteria bacterium
AGTGCCGGCGGGACGGCGGTCCTTGCCGCGCAGCTCGATGCCGGCCTGCCCGACGGTTGCGTGCGCGTCGCCGCCGGCCATGAATTGACCGCCGGCCTCGGCCCGCTGCAGGGCGAGATCACCGTGGAGCGCGCGTAATGGAAAACGTCGTTCTCCAATTCTTCCAGTGGTTCTGGAACCTGTTCGGCCTGTGGGATGCCCTGTGGGCCTTCGTCAAGCCGGTCTGGCCGCTGGTCTGGGTGGTGATGAAGATCGTCGCTATCCTGGTGCCGCTGATGCTGTCCGTGGCCTACCTGACCTTCTGGGAACGCAAGGTCATCGGCTGGATGCAGGTGCGCATCGGCCCCAACCGCGTCGGTCCGTGGGGGTTGCTGCAGCCGATAGCCGACGGCATGAAGCTGTTCTTCAAGGAAGTGCTGGTGCCGGCCGGCGCCAACAAGGGGCTGTTCTTCGTCGGGCCGGTGATGGCCATCGCACCGGCGCTGGCCGCCTGGGCGGTGGTGCCCTTCTTCGACGGCGGCGCCCTGGCCGACATCGACGCCGGCCTGTTCTACGTCCTCGCCATGACCTCGATGGGCATCTACGGCGTCATCATCGCCGGCTGGGCCTCCAACTCGAAGTATCCCTTCCTCGGCGCCATGCGCGCCTCGGCGCAGATGGTGTCCTACGAAATCGCCATGGGCATGGCCCTAGTCTGCGTGCTGATGATTTCCAACAGCCTCAACCTTTCCGACATCGTCCGCGCCCAGGGCCGCGGCTGGTTTGCCGACCACGGCGCCGGCTTCCTCTCCTGGAACTGGATCCCGCTGCTGCCGATGTTCGTCGTCTATTTCATTTCCGGCGTGGCCGAGACCAACCGCGCCCCCTTCGACGTGGTCGAGGGCGAATCCGAGATCGTCGCCGGCCACATGGTCGAATTCTCGGGCATGGCCTTCGCCATGTTCTTCCTCGCCGAATACGCCAACATGATCCTGGTGGCGACGCTCACCTCGGTGCTGTTCCTCGGCGGCTGGCTGTCACCGGTCGGCTTCCTGCCCGACGGCTTCCACTGGCTGGCAGTAAAGATTTCGTTCTTCCTGTTCCTCTTCCTGTGGTTCCGCGCCACCTTCCCGCGCTATCGCTACGACCAGATCATGCGCCTGGGCTGGAAGGTCTTCGTGCCGCTGACCCTGGTGTGGATCGGCGTCATCGGCACCTGGATGGTGTCGCCGTGGAACATCTTCAAGTGAGGGTCTGAGATATGGGTGCCAGGGACTTCCTCAACAGCCTGCTGCTCAAGGAGCTCTTCAAGGGCCTGTCCGTCACCGGGCGCTACCTGTTCGCGCCGAAGATCACGGTGCAGTACCCGGAGGAGAAGACGCCGCAGAGCAACCGCTTCCGCGGCCTGCACGCCCTGCGCCGCTACCCGAACGGCGAAGAGCGCTGCATCGCCTGCAAGCTGTGCGAGGCGGTGTGCCCGGCGATGGCCATCACCATCGAGTCGGCCGAGCGCGAAGACGGGTCGCGCCGCACCACGCGCTACGACATCGACCTGACCAAGTGCATCTTCTGCGGCTTCTGCGAGGAGGCCTGCCCGGTGGACGCCATCGTCGAGACGCGCGTGCTGGAATACCACGGCGAGAAGCGCGGCGACCTCTACTACACCAAGCAGATGCTGCTGGCGGTGGGCGACAGGTACGAGGAGCAGATCGCCGCCGACCGCGAGCAGGACGCCAGGTTCCGGTGATGCCCATGGACTTCAAGACCGCGCTCTTCTACATCCTCTCGGCGATCCTGGTGGTCGCGGCGCTGCGCGTCGTCACCGCTCGCAACCCGGTGCACGCCGTGCTGTTCCTGGTGCTAGCCTTCTTCAACGCCAGTGGCCTCTGGCTGCTGCTGCAGGCGGAGTTCCTCGCCATTGCGCTGATCGTCGTCTACGTCGGCGCGGTGATGGTGCTGTTCCTCTTCGTGGTCATGATGCTGGACATCAACCTCGAGCGACTGCGCGAGGGTTTCTGGGGCAACCTCTGGCTGGGTGGCCCGATCGCCGTGCTGATGGTGGTCGAGATGGTGGCAGTGCTCTCCGCCCGCACCTTTGGCCCCGAGGCCATGCCGGTCCCCGCGGCGCCGGCGGCCGGCTACTCCAACACCAAGGCGCTGGGCATGGCCATCTATACGGACTATATCTATCCGTTCGAGCTGGCTTCGGTGATCCTGCTGGTGGCGCTGATCGCCGCCGTCGTCCTCAACCTGCGCCAGCGCCGCGACAACAAGCAGCTGAATCCCGCCGAGCAGATCGCCATCAAGCGCAAGGACCGCGTGCGCATCGTGTCCATGCCTTCGGAGAAGGAATAAGCCATGCCCGGCCTGAACCATTTCCTGATTCTCGGCGCCATCCTCTTCTCGATTGGCGTCGTCGGCGTCTTCCTCAACCGCAAGAACCTCATCGTCCTGCTGATGGCCATCGAACTGATGCTGCTCGCCGTCAACATGAACTTCGTCGCCTTCTCGCACTTTCTCGGCGACATGGGCGGGCAGGTGTTCGTCTTCTTCATCCTGACGGTCGCCGCGGCGGAGGCCGCCATCGGCCTCGCCATCCTGGTCGTGCTGTTCCGCAACCTGCGCACGATCCACGTGGACG
>JAEHDO010000507.1 GCA_016880375.1 Betaproteobacteria bacterium
GGCAACGTGCTCGACCTCGCCGTCAAGGCGGTGCGCCTGCGCGCCACCGTCGGCGAGATCTCCGACGCGCTGGAAAAGGAATGGGGCCGCTTCCGCGCCACCAACCAGGCCATCTCCGGCGTGTACGGCGCCGCCTTCGAGCACGACTGGGAGTGGCAGGAGATCAAGCAGGACATCGAGGCCTTCGCCGCCGCCGAAGGCCGCCGGCCGCGCGTCATGGTCGCCAAGCTCGGCCAGGACGGCCACGACCGCGGCGCCAAGGTGGTGGCCACGGCGCTGGCCGACCTCGGCTTCGACATCGACATCGGCCCGCTCTTCCAGACGCCGGAAGAAGCGGCAAGGCAGGCCATCGAGAACGACTGCCACGCCATCGGCGTGTCCACGCTCGCCGCCGGCCACAAGACGCTGGTGCCGGCGCTGGTGAAAGCCCTCAAGGACCAGGGCGCCGGGGACATCATCGTCTTCGTCGGCGGCGTGATTCCGGCACAGGACTACGACTTCCTGCAGCAGGCCGGCGCTTCAGGAATATTCGGCCCCGGCACGCCGATTCCGGCCTGCGCGAAGCAGGTGCTGGCCGCTATCCGGAAAACCCACGCATCCGCCTGACATGAACGTCTCCGCTGCCGGCCAGGAACTGCTTGCCGCCGCCGACCAGCAGCTGGTCGGCGGCGTGCTGGCGCGCCAGCCGCGGGCGCTGGCGAAGGCCATCACCCTGGTCGAGTCGACGCGGCGCGACCATCAGGCGCGGGCCGAGCAGGTGCTGGCGGCACTGCTGCCGCACACCGGCAAGGCCACCCGCGTCGGCATTTCCGGCGCGCCGGGGGCAGGCAAATCCACCTTCATCGAGTCACTCGGCCTGCATCTCATCGGCCGCGGCCACCGCGTCGCCGTGCTGGCGGTGGATCCCTCCAGCACGATCTCCGGCGGCTCCATCCTCGGCGACAAGACGCGCATGGAGAAGCTGTCCACCCATCCGGACGCCTTCATCCGTCCCTCGCCTTCCGGCGGTTCGCTCGGCGGCGTGGCGGAAAAGACGCGCGAGGCGATGCTGGTGTGCGAAGCGGCCGGCTTCGACGTCATCGTCGTCGAGACGGTCGGCGTCGGCCAGAGCGAGACCACCGTCGCCGGCATGGTGGACGCCTTCGTCCTGCTGCAGCTGCCGAATGCCGGCGACGACCTGCAGGCGATCAAGAAGGGCATCGTCGAGCTGGCCGACCTCGTCGTCATCAACAAGGCCGACCTCGACCCGAAGGCGGCGCAGTTCGCCAAACACCAGTTCGAGAATGCACTCGGCCTGCTGCGTTCGACCTCGGCGCACTGGCGGCCGAAGGTGCTGACATTGAGCGCGCAGACCGGCGAGGGCGTCGCCGCCTTCTGGGCCGAGATCGAACGCCACCGCAAGACACTGGAAACAAGCGGCGAGCTGGCGCAAAAGCGCCGGCGCCAGGCCCTCGACTGGATGTGGACCCTGATCGATGCCGAATTGCGCAACCGTTTCAGGCACCACGAAGGCGTGAAGCACGATCTGGAAAAAGTCAGTCGCGCCGTGACGGCGGGAAGCATGACCCCGGCTGCCGCGGCCCATCGCCTGCTCGGCCATTTGCAGGAAAAACACTAGTTTTCACCGGAGGCTCTTATGCACGACATCATCCGACAGCTGGACGAGAAGCGCGCCGCGGCCCGCCTGGGCGGCGGCCAGAAGCGCATCGAGGCGCAGCACGCCAAGGGCAAGCTCACGGCGCGCGAGCGCATCGAGCTGCTGTTCGATCCCGACTCCTTCGAGGAATGGGACATGTTCAAGGAGCACCGCTGCACCGACTTCGGCATGGAGAAGCAGACGGTGCCGGGGGACGGCGTGGTGACCGGCTACGGCACCATCAACGGCCGCCTGGTGTTCGTCTTCAGCCAGGACTTCACGGTGTTCGGCGGCGCCCTCTCGGAAGCGCATGCCGAAAAGATCTGCAAGGTGATGGACCATGCCATGAAGGCCGGCGCGCCGGTGATCGGATTGAACGATTCGGGCGGCGCGCGCATCCAGGAGGGCGTGGCTTCCCTCGGCGGCTACGCCGACGTCTTCCAGCGCAACGTGCTGGCCTCGGGCGTGGTGCCGCAGATCTCGATGATCATGGGCCCCTGCGCCGGCGGCGCGGTGTACAGCCCGGCCATGACCGACTTCATCTTCATGGTGAAGGACTCCTCCTACATGTTCGTCACCGGCCCGGAAGTGGTGAAGACGGTGACGCACGAGGAGGTCACCGCCGAAGAACTGGGCGGCGCGGTGACGCACAGCAGCAAGTCGGGCGTTGCCGACCTCGCCTTCGAGAACGACGTCGAGGCGCTGATGATGCTGCGCCGGCTGGTCTCCTTCCTGCCCTCGAACAACCGCGACAAGCCGCCGGTGGTGCCGACCGAGGACCCGTCCGAGCGCATCGAGATGTCGCTCGACACGCTGGTGCCGGACAACCCGAACAAGCCCTACGACATCAAGGAACTCATCGTCAAGACGGTGGACGAGGGCGACTTCTTCGAGCTGCAGCCGGATTACGCCAGGAACATCGTCATCGGCTTCGGCCGCATGGCCGGGCAAACCGTGGGCATCGTCGCCAACCAGCCGCTGGTGCTGGCCGGCTGCCTCGACATCAAGAGCTCGATCAAGGGCGCACGCTTCGTGCGTTTCTGCGACGCCTTCAACATCCCGGTGGTGACTTTCGTCGACGTGCCCGGCTTCATGCCCGGCACGGCGCAGGAATACGGCGGCATCATCAAGCACGGCGCCAAGCTGCTCTACGCCTACGCCGAATGCACCGTGCCGAAGGTGACGGTGATCACGCGCAAGGCCTACGGCGGCGCCTACGACGTGATGTCGTCGAAGCATCTGCGCGGCGACGTGAACTTCGCCTGGCCCTCGGCCGAGATCGCCGTGATGGGGCCGAAGGGGGCGGTGGAGATCATCTTCCGCGAGGAGAAGGGCGACCCGGCCAAGCTCGCCGCGCGCGAGCAGGAATACAAGGAGAAGTTCGCCAACCCCTTCGTCGCCGGCCACCGCGGCTTCATCGACGACGTCATCATGCCGCACGAGACGCGGAAGCGCATCTGCCGCTCGCTGGCGATGCTGAAGGAAAAGAAACTGGAAAACCCGTGGCGCAAGCACGGCAACATTCCGCTCTGAGCCGGGGAGAGAAAGCCATGTTCAAAAAAATTCTCATAGCCAACCGCGGCGAGATCGCCTGCCGCGTCATCAAGACCGCCCGCAAGATGGGCATCAAGACGGTCGCCGTGTATTCGGAGGCCGACAAGGACGCCCGCCATGTCGAGCTGGCCGACGAGGCCGTCTGCATCGGCCCGCCGCCGTCGAAGGAGTCCTACCTCGTCGCCGACAAGATCATCGCCGCCTGCAAGCAGACCGGTGCCCAGGCGGTGCATCCGGGCTACGGCTTCCTCTCCGAGAACGCCGCATTCTCGCAGCGGCTGGAAGAGGAAGGCATCGTCTTCATCGGGCCGAAGCACTACTCCATCGCCGCCATGGGCGACAAGATCGCCTCGAAGAAGCTGGCGCTGGAAGCGAAGGTCAATACCATCCCGGGCTTCAACGAAGCCATCGACACGCCGGAGCAGGCGGTCGTGATCGCCAAGGGCATCGGCTACCCGGTGATGATCAAGGCCTCCGCCGGCGGCGGCGGCAAGGGCCTGCGCGTCGCCTTCAACGACCAGGAAGCGCACGAGGGCTTCTCCTCCTGCCGCACCGAAGCCAAGAACGCCTTCGGCGACGACCGCGTCTTCATCGAGAAATACGTCGAGGAGCCGCGTCACATCGAGATCCAGCTGATCGGCGACGCCCACGGCAACTGCCTCTACCTGCAGGAGCGCGAGTGTTCCATCCAGCGCCGCCACCAGAAGGTCATCGAGGAAGCGCCCAGCCCTTTCCTCGACGAGAAGACGCGTCGCGCCATGGGCGAGCAGGCCGTTGCCTTGGCCAAGGCGGTGAAGTACCAGTCGGCCGGCACGGTGGAGTTCGTCGTCGGCAAGGACAAGTCGTTCTACTTCCTCGAGATGAACACCCGCCTGCAGGTGGAGCATCCGGTGACCGAATGCATCACCGGCGTCGATCTCGTCGAGCTGATGATCCGCGTCGCCGCCGGCGAAAAGTTGCCCTTCGCGCAGAAGGACGTCAAGCTCAACGGCTGGGCGATGGAATGCCGCATCAACGCCGAGGACCCCTTCCGCAACTTCCTGCCGTCGACCGGCCGCCTGACGCGCTATCTCCCGCCGGCGGAATCCGACGGCGTGCGCGTGGACACCGGCGTGTACGAGGGCGGCGAGATCTCGATGTACTACGACTCGATGATCGCCAAGCTGATCGTGCATGCGGCCAGCCGCGACCAGGCCATCGCCAAAATGCGCGACGCCCTCAACGCCTTCGTCATCCGCGGCGTCTCGTCGAACATCGCCTTCCAGTCGGCGCTGATGCAGCATCCGCGCTTCCAGTCGGGCAAGTTCAACACCGGCTTCATCGCCGAGGAGTTCCCCAAGGGCTTCAGTTCCGAGAGCCTGGTGCACGAGGACCCCCTGCTGCTGGCGGCGGTGGCGGCCTTCGCGCGGCGGCGCTACATCGACCGCGCCACCCGCACCAGCGGCCAGCTGCGCGGCCACGAACGCAAGGTCGGCAACGAGTGGACGGTGCTGATGGGTGAGCGGAAATACTCGCTCACCCTCGCCCCCATCGGCGGCGGCTACGCCGTCACCCACGACGGCCAGACCTGCGAATTACGCTCGACCTGGCGGCTGGGGGAGCTGCTGTTTCGCGGCAGCTGGAACGGCGAACCGGTCTGCCTGCAGGTGGAGCGCCTCGGCCTCAGGTACCGCGTCTCGCACTGGGGTACCCAGGCCGACATGATGGTGATGACGGCGCAGGCCGCCCATCTGCTGGCGCTGATGCCGGAGAAGCCGAAACCCGACCTGTCGAAATTCCTGCTCTCGCCCATGCCGGGGCTGCTCACCGACATGCCGCTCAAGCCGGGCCAGGAGGTGAAGGCCGGCGAAAAGCTTGCGGCAATCGAAGCGATGAAAATGGAGAACATCCTCAAGGCCGACCAGGATTGCGTGGTGGTTGAGGTGCTGGCGAAGCAGGGCGACAGCCTGGCCGTGGACCAGCCGATCGCGCGCTTCGCCTGACCCGCCGGCGCGGGGGGACTACAGGCGCCTGAAGCGCTGGGCGAGTTTTTCGTGGATCGGCTTTGCCCAGTCGGTGGCGGTGAGATTGACGCCGAGCGCGCCCTTCGACACCACTTCGACGCGCGTGTGGCCGCGGGTGCCGATGCGCTCGACTATTACGGCGACGCGCTCCCCCCAGCTGAAAGCCGCTGCACCCTGCTCGACCAGGATGGTCCCTTCCGTCTTGTTCTCGGCGGCCACCTTCAGTCCCAGCTCCGCCAACACCGCAGGCAGCGCCGTCCACATCTGCTCGAAGGATGCGACGTAATTGACGATCACGCCGGAGCCGCGGTCGGCCCGGGCATCGGCCACCGTCGAACAACCGCTGGCCGCCAGGGCGCCGGCGCCTGCCAGCAGGGTCAGAAAAGCTCTCCGCCTCATGGCTCTCCCCTTCTTCAA
>JAEHDO010000508.1 GCA_016880375.1 Betaproteobacteria bacterium
GCAAGCGCGGCGCCGCCATCATCGAGGCGCGCGGCGCCTCCTCGGCCGCCTCCGCCGCCAACGCCGCCATCGACCACATGCGCGACTGGGCGCTCGGCACCAACGGCAAGTGGGTCACCATGGGCATCCCCTCGGACGGCTCCTACGGCATCCCGCAGGACATCGTCTGCGGCGTCCCCGTCACTTGTGCCAATGGCGAATACGCCCGCGTCACCGGCCTGGCCATCGACGACTACTCGCGCACCATGATGGACAAGACGCTCGCCGAGCTGAAGGAAGAGCAGGCCGGCGTCGCCGGCATGCTCGGCTGAAACAGGGAACGGGGTGAACGCCAAGTGACGGCCGCGCTTCACCCCGCCGCTGTTCTCTATCGCGAAGCCAAGCCCTTCCCCGCCCTGCCGGCCTGCGAGCACTATGCCGGCAGCGAAAAGCTGATCGGCAAGGCGCTGGCCCTGCAGCAGGCCCTGGGGCCGATCTTCGACGTCACCTGCGATTGCGAGGACGGCGCGCCCGCCGGGGCGGAAAAGGCCCATGCCGAGATGGTGGCCGCCGCCATCGCCTCTGCCGACAACTGCCACGGCCGCGTCGGCGCACGCATCCACGACATCACCCACCCGCACTGGCGCAGCGACCTGGAGACCCTCCTCGGCGGCGCCGGCCAGCGCCTGGCTTACGTCACCTTCCCCAAGGTCGGCGGGCGGCAGGATACGCAGGCCATGCTGATGGCGCTCGCCGCCATCGCCAAGAACTGCGGCCTCGAGCGGCCGATCCCTGCCCATGTGCTGATCGAGACCCACGGCGCGCTGCGCGAGGTGGAGGACATCGCCGCCCTGCCCGGCATCGAGACCCTGGACTTCGGCCTGATGGACTTCATCAGCGGCCACCACGGCGCGATTCCCGCCTCGGCCATGAAGAGTCCCGGCCAGTTCGAGCACCCGCTGGTGGCGCGTGCCAAGTGCGCCATCGCCGCCGCCGCGCTTGGCCACGGCCTGGTGCCCTCGCACAACGTGACGACCGAACTCCACGACACGCAGGCGGTCTATAACGATGCACGGCGCGCGCGCGCGCAGTTCGGTTACCTGCGCATGTGGAGCATCCACCCGAACCAGGTTCAACCGATCATCGACGCGATGCGCCCGGATTTCGGCGAGGTGAACGAGGCCTCTGGCATCCTGCTCGCGGCGCAGGCCGCCGGCTGGGGCCCGATCCGCCACGACAGCCGCCTGCATGACCGCGCTTCGTACCGCTATTACTGGGAACTGCTTCAGCGCGCCCACACCACCGGCATGGAATTGCCGGCCGGCGTGAAGCAGCATTTCTTTTCGCCCTGCGTTAACCATCCTGACTGAGAGGACACCACCGTGCTAGAAGCCTACCGTGCCCATGCCGCCGAGCGCGCCGCCCTCGGCATCCCGCCGCTGCCCCTGACCGCCAAGCAGACCGAGGATCTGGTCGCGCTGCTGCAGAATCCGCCCTAGGGCGAGGAAGCCTTTCTCGTCGACCTCCTCCGCCACCGCGTGCCGGCCGGCGTGGATGACGCTGCCAAGGTCAAGGCCGCCTTCCTGGCAAAAGTCAGTGCCGGCGGAACGGCGTGCGCGCTCATCAGCCGCGAAAAGGCCACCGAACTCCTCGGCACCATGCTCGGCGGCTACAACGTCAAGCCGCTGA
>JAEHDO010000509.1 GCA_016880375.1 Betaproteobacteria bacterium
CTCCTGAACGCGCAGTTGCTGGTGGTCGACGCCCGCCAGAACCAGTATGTTTCGCGCGCCATGCTCTACAAGGCGCTGGGAGGAGGTTTCTGATGCTGTTCCATGTCTATGATGAACCCAAGCCGGACGGGTACTACATCAACGAGCCTTTCGGCATCTACCGTGCCATCCTCGACGGGGACTGGCTGCTCTACATCCTGCTGCCGCTCCTGCTGATCATCATCGTCGCGCTCCTGATGCTGGGCTGGTGGGTGCATGAGATCCCCAAGCACAAGGCCGACCACAAGGCCATGCGGCAAGCCGAGCTGGTCACGGCACTGACCCTGCTCGGCCTGTTCGAGCACTGGGTCTGGGCCGTCGCGCTGTTCATCGCCTACATGGACTGGAATGCGGCCGAGGCCTGGCTGGTCGGCATCCTGCGCAAGGCGAACCTGCCCGAAACGACCGGTGCCGCCGCTGCGCAGGAGCTGACTTTTGCGCCGGCGCCGCCGGCCGCTGCGCCCGGCGGGACGGCCCCGCCGCCGCCCGCGCCGGCTGCCGGCGGGGAGAAGCCGGCATGAAGCTCACCCTCGTCCCCTACATCCTGATCTGCTGGCTGCTGCTCAAGTTCGGCATCGTCAAGCGCACCGCCGGCAATTTCGTCGCCATGGGCCTGGGCGCCGTCTTCGTTCTGTTCATGCTGCTGACCTTCACGCGTTACTACGCCTTTCTCGACCTGACGGCGACGACGACCGTCAAGGCGCCGCACCTGACCCTCAATTCCCCCGCTGGCGGCGAGGTCGAGAAGCTCTACGTCACCCACAACCAGCGCGTGAAGACGGGCGATCCGATCTACCGTTTCAAGACCGACCGCTACGAGATCCAGATGGCGGCGAAGAAGGCAGAGAAGTCCCGCCTGCAGTCGCAGCTGGGCAAGCTCGAGGTGGACCTGAAGCGTCTGGGCGGATTGCGCGGCGACGTCGTGCCGCAGGCCGAATACGACGCCAAGGTGGCCGAGGTGCAGAACCAGCGCGAACTCGTCATCAAGGCGGAACAGGACATGGCCGACCTGCAGTGGAAGATCGACCGCGCCCTCGTCGTGGCGCCGGTCGACGGCCGGGTGGCGGTGCAGTATTCGTCAGAGGGCCAGTACTGGGGAGAACAGCGGCCGGCCTTCATCCACATGTTTACCGACCGCAAGTTCATCGAGTTGCGCATCCCGGACCAGGTGTACGAATACATCAAGCCGAAGGCCTTTGCCGAGTTCTATGTCGATGCCTATCCGGGCAAGATCTTCCGCGCGCGCGTGCACAGCATCACCCAGTCCACGGGCGAAGCCCAGGGCTCCCTGCTGCCGACGCCGCAATACGTTACCGAGCATGTGCAGAAGAACATGAACGAGATGGGGCGTACGGTGATCCTGGAATTCGATGAGCCCGAGGGCATCTTCATTCCGGTGGGAGCGACGGGCAAGGCCTGGATATCGGCAGAAAAGCCCTTGCACATCCTGGGCGTGCTCGATGTCGTCATCGGCGCGCTGCTGCGCTTTGCGGCGGCCGAAGCCTATCTGAAGGCGATGTAGCCGGGGAGCGGCGGGCTCAAGGCGCCTGCCAGTGCCCGGACTTGCCGCCTGCCTTTTCCAGAAGGCGGATGGCCTCGAAGCGCATGCCGCGATCGACGGCCTTGCACATGTCGTAGAGGGTCAGCAGGCCGACGCTGACGGCCGTCAGCGCCTCCATTTCCACGCCGGTGCGGCCGACTGTCTCGGCCGTGGCCTCGCACGTGATGCAGGCGCGTTCGCGGTCGATGTCGAACTCCACCCCGATCCGGGTCAGGGCGATCGGGTGGCAGAGGGGAATCAGGTCCGGGGTGCGCTTGGCCGCCTGGATGGCGGCAATGCGCGCCACGCCCAGCACGTCGCCCTTTTTGGCATCGCCGGATTCGATCAGGGCGAGGGTGGCCGGCTGCATGAAAACCGTGCCGGTGGCACGGGCGATGCGGCGGGTTTCGCCCTTTTCCGCCACATCCACCATGTGCGCCTGGCCGTGGGCGTCGAAATGCGTAAGCGGGTTGGACATTGCAGGAGCGCCTGTCAGGTGGGGGGCGTGGGCGGCGGCGGAATGTTCAGATCGAGCCAGTAGCGGCCGAGCAGTTCGACGGTTTCGCGCAAGCGGCCGTAGTCGTGCGGCTTGCACACATAGCTGTTGGCGCCGAGCAGGGCGGCGGAACGCATGTCGCGGCGCTCCGACGAAGCGGACAGGATGACCACGGGAAGCAGCCGGGTGCGGGGGGTTTCGCGCAGCTCGCGCAGCACCTCCAGCCCGTTGATCTTCGGCAGGTTCAGATCGATCAGCGCCACGCCGGGCAGGTCTTCGCTGCTGCGGTTGGCATGGGCATTGCGGGCCAAGAGGTAGTCCAGCGCTTCCACCCCGTCGGTGCATAGCACCACCATGCTTTCCTGGATGACAGGTTGCAGCGCCTTCAGGATCAGCCGGGC
>JAEHDO010000510.1 GCA_016880375.1 Betaproteobacteria bacterium
TTGTCTTCCGGCAACAACGCGTCTCCCTGAAACGGTTTTTGGCAACTCTGAGGCCATGGCGCGACAGCGTCAAGCGTGCCGGCAAAAGTCGGCCCTTGCCGTCATTTCTCCGCAACCAGGACGATATGCACCCGGTAAGGCCCGTGCGCACCGAGCACCAAAGTCTGCTCGATGTCGCCGGTGCGCGAGGGTCCGGAGATGAAGTTCACCGCACGCGGCAATTCGCCGGCCTCGTCGCGGAGCAGGGCCCACGCCTCCTCCATGCCGGCGACGATGCGCGCGGCTGGCACGATGGCGATATGCGTTTCAGGCAGCAGGCTGGATGCGGCCGGCGTGTCGGGGCCGGAGCGCAGCACCAGCGTGCCGGTCTCGGCCACGGCGCAGAAGACGCCGGTGATGCCGACGAGGTCGTCGCCGTTGGCGGTGCGCGCTTCGACGCGCAGGTCCGCGCCGGCCCAGTCGAGCCCCGCCAGTTGCATCCAGGCGACCGCCGCGCGAGGCAGATCGTGCGCAGCCAGGTAGCGGGCGACCGCCGCCGGCGCCTCCTCGAGTCGCGCCACGATCTCGACGGTGCTGGCGAGGGCCTCGGAGCAGGCGCGGAAGCGCGCGGCGAGATCGGCGTCGAGCGCCGGCCGCGGCCCCTGCGCCCGGCGCGCCAGCACGGCATCGATCCCGGCCCGCCCCGCGACGGCGTTTTCCGCGGTGCGGCCAAGCCGCTGCCGCATGCGGGCAAGGATGCTGTCGCGGCTGTTCATGCGACGCGATTCCTCGGCTCGCCGCGCGCGAAGGCCTCGATGTTGCCGGTGAGCTGGTCGAGCAGCGTCTGCATCGCCCGCGCCGAGGCCCAGGCGACATGCGGCGTCAGGATGAAGTTGGGCTGGTCGATGGCGAGCAGCGGGTTGCCCTCGCGCGGCGGCTCTTTCGTCAGCACGTCGAAGCCGGCGCCGCCGATCCAGCCCTCCTTCAGCGCGCGCGCCAGCGCCGACTCGTCCACCAGACCGCCGCGGGCGGTGTTGATGAGCACAGCATCGCGCTTCATCTGCTTCAGCTCCGCCTCGCCAATCATGCCGCGCGTAGCGTCGTTGAGCGGGCAGTGCAGCGAAATCACGTCGGCCTCGCGCAGCACCGCCTCGAACGCCGTCCTGCCGGGCCTGACTTTTGTTTCGCCCTTGTGTTCTCCCCACAGCACGCGCATGCCGAAGGCCTCGGCCAGGCGCGCCACGCCCTCGCCGAGCGAGCCGCGGCCGAAAACGCCCAGCGTCGCGCCGTGGAGGTCGCCGATCGGGTGGTCGAAGAAGCAGAACATCGGCGCCTGCTGCCACTTGCCGGCCTGCACGTCGCGGCGGTAGGCGAGCAGGTTGCGTCGGAGCGCCATGGTCAGGGCGATGACATGCTCGGGCACGGTATCCACCGCGTAGCCGCGGATGTTGGAGGCGACGACGCCGTGCTCGCGGCACCAGGCGAGGTCGACATTGTCGGTGCCGGTGGCGGCAATGGCGATCATCTTCAGGTTCGGCAAGGTAGCGAGCAGCTCGCCGCGCAGCTGCACCTTGTTCACGATGACGATGCTGGCGTCCTTGAGGCGCGGCGCCAGTTCCTCCGGCTTCGTCAGCGGATATTCGACATAGGCATGCGGGAAGTCCGGCCGGCGGAACGTGCCGCGGATGGAGTCGCGCTCGAGGAAGACGATGCGGTGCTGGTCCATGGTGCTCATCCCAAAGTCGGCATGTTGAGGCCGGGCGCGGCGGCGGCCGCTTCCGGCCAGCGGCCGGTGACGACCTTGCCGCGCGTGTAGAAGCGCACGCCGTCGGGCCCGTGCACGTGCAGGTCGCCGAAGAGCGAGGCCTTCCAGCCGCCGAAGGAGAAGAAGGCCATCGGCACCGGGACCGGCACGTTGATGCCGACCATGCCGGCCTCGATCTCGTTCTGGAAGCGGCGCGCGGCGCCGCCGTCGCGTGTGAAGATCGCCGTGCCGTTGCCGTAGGGATTGGCATTCACCAGCGCGATGGCCTCCGCCAGCGTGGCGGCGCGCAGCACCACCAGCAGCGGACCGAAGATCTCGTCGCGGTAGATCGCCATCTCCGGCCGCACGCGGTCGAACAGCGTCGGGCCGAGGAAGAAGCCCTGCTCGCAGCCCTGCACCTTGAGGCCGCGTCCGTCGAGCACCAGCTCGGCGCCTTCCTTCACGCCCTGGTCGACGTAGCCCGCCACCTTGGCGCGGTGCGACGCGGAAATCACCGGCCCCATGCCGACGCCCGGCGTGCAGCCCGGGCCGACGCGGATGGCGGAAGCCTTCGACTTCAGTTTTTCGATGAGCGCATCGCCCGCCGCGCCCACCGCCACCACGGCGGATATCGCCATGCAGCGTTCGCCGGCCGAACCGTAGGCGGCGCCGATGAGGGCGTCGGCGGTGAACTCCATGTCGGCGTCCGGCAGCACGACGGCGTGGTTCTTGGCGCCGCCCAAGGCCTGCACGCGCTTGCCGGCGCGGGTGCCGGTCTCGTAGACGTGCCGCGCCACCGGCGTCGAGCCGACGAAGGACACCGCCTTCACCAGCGGATGATTGAGCAGGGCGTCCACCACGACGCGGTCGCCGTGGAGGACGTTGAAAGCGCCCGCCGGCAGGCCGGCCTCGTGCAGCAGCTCGGCCATGCGCAGGCTGGCCGAGGGCACCTTCTCGGAAGGCTTCAGCACGAAGGTATTGCCGCAGGCCAGCGCCACCGGGAACATCCACAGCGGCACCATCACCGGAAAATTGAAGGGGGTAATGCCGGCGCAGACGCCGAGCGGCTGGCGCAGCGAGACGCAGTCGACGCCGCCGCCGACGTTCTCGGCGAACTCGCCCTTGAGGAGGTGCGGGATGCCGGTGGCGAACTCGACCACTTCGATGCCGCGCGTCACCGAGCCGATGGCATCCTCGAGCGTCTTGCCGTGTTCCTCGGTCACCAGCCGCGCCAGGGCTTCCTTGTTTGCCTCGAGCAGCTCGCGGAAGCGCATCAGGATGCGGGCGCGGCGCAGCGGCGGCGTGTCGCGCCAGGCCGGGAAGGCCCGCGCCGCGGCGGAGACCGCCCGCTCGACGTCCTGCGCCTCGCACAGCGGCGCCAGGCGGAGCGCCGCGCCGCGCGCCGGATCGAACACCTCGCCGAAGCGCTGCGCGCCGGCGGGCTGCGCCTGTCCGTCGATCCACAGGGGAACCTGCGGCAATCCTGATGCAATCATCTGTGTTTCTCCGAATAAAGCTCGCGGAAGGTGCGTCCTTCCGGAGCCGGGAAATCGCGGCCGTCCGTCCACGCCGGCGCGATGCCCAGGATGCGGATGCGGTCCTCGCCCCCGGCCAGCCAGCTCAGGTAGCGCACGCCAAGTTTGGCGGCCAGTCCGTACAGCGCCGGATGCCGCGCCAGCCAGGCCCAGAAGGTCAGCGCCGCGCGCTCGCCCCACGGCCGCAGGCCGCGCTCCACCTGCTGCTCGCGCAGCTTGCGCATCAGGTCCGGCAGCGGGATCTTCACCGGGCAGACGACGCCGCACTGGTTGCACAGGGTGGCGGCATGCGGCAGGTCGATGGCGTTTTCCAGCCCGACGAAGAGCGGTGTCAGCACTGCGCCCATCGGCCCCGGGTAGACCCAGCCGTAGGCGTGGCCGCCGATGGTCTGGTACACCGGGCAATGGTTCATGCAGGCGGCGCAGCGGATGCAGCGCAGCATGTCCTGGAAGCCGCTGCCGACGAGGTCGACGCGGCCGTTGTCGACCAGGATGAAATACAGGTGTTCGGGGCCGTCGGTGTCCTCCGGCCGCTTCACGCCGGTGAGGACGGAGAAGTAGTTGGAGATGGTCTGGCCGGTGGCCGAGCGCGGCAGGATGCGCATCAGCGTGGCGAGGTCCTCCAGCGTCGGGATCACCTTCTCCACCCCGGTGATGACGACGTGCACCTTCGGCAGCGTCGTCACCATGCGGCCGTTGCCCTCGTTGGTGACCAGTGCCACCGAGCCGGTCTCGGCGACAAGGAAGTTGCCGCCGGAAATGCCCATGTCCGCCGACAGAAAGTGCGCACGCAGCATCTCGCGCGCCTCGCGCGTCATCTCGCCGATGTCGGTCTTGCGCGGCTTGCCATGCACGCGCTCGAACAGCTCGGCCACCTCCTCCTTGGTCTTGTGGATGGCCGGGGCGATGATGTGCGAGGGCGACTCGTTGCCGTTGATCTGCAGGATGTACTCGCCAAGGTCGGTCTCCACCGGCTGCACGCCGGCCGCCTCCAGCGCGGCATTGAGGCCGGCCTCCTCCGAGAGCATCGATTTCGACTTGATGGCCTTCCTCACGCCGTGGCGGCGGGCGATGTCCACCACCAGGCGGCAGATCTCGGCGCCGTCGCGCGCCCACAGCACCTGGCCGCCGCGCCGCGTCGCCTCTTCTTCAAAGCGCTCCAGCCACAGATCGAGGTTGGCGATGCAGCGGTTGCGGATAGCTTTGGACGCCTCGCGCGTCGCCTCGAGGTCGATTTCCGCCACGGCACGCCGCCGCCCTTCGACGAACAGCCCCTTGGCCGTCGCCAGCTTGGCCTGCAGCGCCTTGTCGGCGGCGGCGGCGGACGCGCGCGCCTTGAAATGCATGGAGCGGACTTCCACTATGGCTCCCCTGCCAATATCTCTGCGATATGCAGCACGCGCGTCTTCTCATCGCCCAGGCGCCGCAGCTTGCCCTCGATGCTGAGCATGCAGCCGAGGTCGCCGAGCACGACGGCATCGGCGCCGCTGGCGCGGACGTTCTCGCATTTCTTCTCAGCCAGGCGTGCCGAGATGTCGCCGAACTTGACGGCGAAGGCGCCGCCGAAGCCGCAGCACTCCTCGGCGCCGTCCATTTCCGTAAGGGTCACGCCGGGCAGCTTCGCCAGCAGGGCGCGCGGCTGCGCCTTCACCCCCAGCTCGCGCAGGCCGGAACAGGAATCGTGGTAGGTGACCGTACCGGTGAAGTCGCCGGGCACCTTGTCCAGCTTCGCCACCGCCACCAGAAAATCGCTCAACTCATAGGTGCGCGACCCCAGCGCGGCGGCACGCTCGTGCCAGGCGGGATCGTCGGCGAACAACTCGGGGTAATGGGCGCGGATCATGCCGGCGCAGGAGCCGGAAGGCGCCACGAGGTAGTCGCAGCCCTCGAACTCGGCGATCGCCTTCTCGGCCAGCAGGCGCGCGGCGCGGCGATCGCCCGAATTCCATGCCGGCTGGCCGCAGCAGGTTTGCGACTCCGGCACGACGACCTCGCAGCCGGCCGCCTCGAGCAGCCGCAATGCCGCGAAGCCGATACGCGGCCGCAGCAGGTCGACCAGGCAGGTGACGAACAGGCCCACCCTCACATCACGCTCCGTCGCGGTCTGATTTTCACGATCTGATATATTATTCCGCCATTCGATTCAACGGAAGCCGATCTTGCCCCAGCCCGAAGCGAAAAGCTCCATCCAGGTCATCGAGCGCATGATCACGTTGCTCGACGTGCTGGCGCACCATCAGGATGCCGTCAGCCTGAAGCAGCTGTCGCGGGAGACCGGCCTGCACCCGTCCACCGCGCACCGCATCCTCGGCG
This sequence comes from Betaproteobacteria bacterium, assembly GCA_016880375.1. Classification (GTDB taxonomy): domain Bacteria; phylum Pseudomonadota; class Gammaproteobacteria; order Burkholderiales; family Rhodocyclaceae; genus Desulfobacillus. Next base: position 5,572 of record JAEHDO010000510.1, read on the forward strand.
CCATGACCGCCAGCAGCTTCGTCGAGCGCGCCGAACCGGGCGCCTACCGCCTCGGCATCCGTCTGCTGGAGTTGGGCAATATCGTCAAGTCGCGCATCAACATCCGCGAGATCGCGCTGCCTTTCATGCAGGCCCTGCACGGACAGATCGGCGAAAGCGTCAACCTCGGCATTCGCCATGACGACGAGATCATTTACGTCGAGCGCACCTCCAGCGGCCGCTCTTCGGTGCGCGTGGTGCACCTCGTCGGCGCCCGCGCGCCGCTGCACGCCACCGCCGTCGGCAAGTTGTTCCTCGTCGAGGACGGCCTGCAGAAACTGCGCGAATACGCCAGGCGCACCGGCCTGCCCGGCTTCACGCCGACTTCGCTCACCACCCTGCCCGCCCTGGAAAA
>JAEHDO010000511.1 GCA_016880375.1 Betaproteobacteria bacterium
CGCGCACCGCCACCGCCTTGAGGTTCTTCGAGCCCATCACGGCGCCGACGCCGGAGCGTCCGGCGGCGCGGTGCAGGTCGTTCACCACGCAGGCATAGAGCACGCCGTTCTCGCCGGCCCGGCCGATCGAGGCGATGCGGATCTGCGGATCCTGGTGCGCCGCCTTGATGGTCTCCTCGGTATGCCAGGTGGTGGTGCCCCACAGGTGGCTGGCGTCGCGCAGCTCGGCCTTGTCGTTCTCCAGCCAGAGATAGACCGGCTTCGGCGACTTGCCCTCGAAGATGATCATGTCCCAGCCGGCCATCTTCAGCTCGGCGCCAAAGTAGCCGCCCGAATTGGAACAGGCGATGGCGCCGGTGAGCGGCCCCTTGGTGACGACGGAATAGCGGCCGCCGGTGGAGGCCATGGTGCCGGTGAGCGGCCCGGTGGTCATGATCATCTTGTTGTCGGGCGAGAGCGGATCGACCTTGGGATCCGTTTCGGCCACCAGGTACTTCGTCGCCAGTCCGCGCTGGCCCAGATACTGTTGCGCCCACTCCATGTTGAGCGGCTCGGATGCGCAGGTGCCCTTGCTCAGGTTCACGCGCAGGATTTTCTTAGCCCATGCCATGTTGTCTCTCCTCTCAGGCGCGCGGTTGCGTATCGGTCTTCTCGGCCCACTGGCGCATCTTGCCGAGGCCGGTCCAGTCGGACTCGACGTAGGTGATGGCGCCGGTCGGGCAGGCCTCGGCGCAAGCCGGCTGGCCGCCGCACAGGTCGCACTTCTGCACCTTGCCGCTGTCGGCCACGTAGTTGATGGTACCGAAGGGGCAGGCGATGGTGCACACCTTGCAGCCGACGCAGGTATTCTCGAACACCACCTTGGCGCCGGTGAGGGCATCGATGCGGATCGCATCCACCGGGCAGGCATGCAGGCACCAGGCTTCCGCGCACTGGGTGCAGGTATAGGGCACCTTGCGTCCGGCGGATTCGAAGTTGAAGACCTTGATGCGCGACTTGGAAATGTTGAAGGCACCGTAGTTCTCGTAGGAACAGGCCATCTCGCACTGGAGACAACCGGTGCACTTGTTGGGATCGATGTGCAACGACTTCTGCATGACGCCTCCTTTGGTTTTTTTGTTGCGATGTTGACGCTGCGTCGTGCCGGATGAACCCGGGCGCGAAGCGCACATTGTGACGTTCATTGCATATATGCGCTTGATGGAACTATAGGCCAATTCATGGGCCGGGTGAAGTCCTTCTGGTTCCAAGGGCAGCCCTGAGACTGCGGGCTCGATGCTGCATCGCATCAATGTGCCCTTTCTGCTAAAATTCAAGCCCTGCGGAGAGATGGCCGAGTGGTCGAAGGCGCACGCCTGGAAAGTGTGTATACGGTAAAACGTATCGAGGGTTCGAATCCCTCTCTCTCCGCCATGCACCAAGCATACGGTTTCTGGAAGCTTGCCCCGGTAACACGCCAGCATTTCCCGATGTCCTTTATGTTCGACAAGGAGTTCGCATGACGGATCTGCCCCAGAAGTTTTCGCTTTCCCGGGATGTGCAGCGCAAGCTGGCGGTAATCTTCAACAAACGTGTCCAGGGCGCCAAGGAACGTTTTCAGCAGCGCATGCAGGAGGCGCTCGCAAACAAAGTGGCACCGATGGCGACAGCGCCCCAGCAGACGGCTGCGCTGGGAGGCGGCTGGGCGGATTACATGACCGACTTGACGCAGCGTTCCGTACTGTTCTGGGAAACGCTCCTGCAGCGGGGCAACCAGTACGTCGAACACCAGCGCGCCGGCATGCCGCCCGTGCTGCACTTCGATTATGAAACGGTCCTGGACGCACGCAGCTTTCCGCGACCCGTCAACTATGCCCTGCTCCGCATCACCCCGCCCGAGGGGGTAAAGGTCGACCCGAAGCGCCGCCCCTACGTCATCATCGACCCGCGCGCCGGGCATGGCCCCGGCATCGGCGGTTTCAAGGATGACTCGCAGGTGGGCGTGGCGTTGAGAAGTGGCCATCCCGTCTATTTCGTCATTTTTTTCCCGCAACCGGAGCCTGGCCAGACCCTGCTCGATGTGTGCGAATGCGAAGCGGTTTTCGTCAGGAAAGTGCGGGAGCTGCATCCTGACAGCGGGAAGCCTGCCATTGTCGGCAACTGCCAGGGCGGCTGGGCGGCAATGATGCTGGCTGCCTCCAACCCGGAGGATACCGGGCCGATCGTCATCAATGGTGCGCCGATGTCCTACTGGGGCGGCGCGTGGGAGGAAGGCGACAACGACAATCCGATGCGCTATTCCGGCGGACTGCTCGGCGGAACCTGGCTGTCCTCCTTCGTATCCGACCTGTCCAATGGCGTTTTCGACGGGGCCTGGCTGGTACAGAACTTCGAGAACCTGAATCCGGCCAACACCTACTGGAAGAAGTATTACCACCTCTTCGCCAACGTCGACACCGAACCGCAGCGATTCCTTGAATTCGAGCGCTGGTGGGGCGGTTTCTTCCTGATGAATCGCGAAGAGATCGAATGGATCACGCAGAACCTGTTTGTCGGAAACAAGCTCTGGTCGGGAGGCATCAAGGCGCAGTCGGGCCGCTATCTCGATCTGCGCGAGATACGTTCGCCGATCGTGCTGTTTGCCTCGATGGGCGACAACATCACGCCTCCGGAGCAGGCTTTCAACTGGGTGGCCGACGTCTACGGGTCGACGGAGGAGATCAAGGCGCGCGGCCAGGTCATCGTCGGATTGCTGCATCAAGATGTCGGCCATCTCGGCATCTTCGTTTCCGGTGCCGTGGCCAAGAAGGAACATGCCCAGATCGTCTCGGTCCTGAAGTCAATCGAAGCGCTGCCGCCCGGGCTCTACGGCATGCAAATCCAGACGATCGAATCGAAGAACGGTGAAAAGTCCTACGAGGTGTCCTTCGTCGAGCGCCGCCTCGAGGAAGTCATGGCCAAGCTGAATCGCTTCGAACGCAGGGATGAAAAGCCCTTCGAGGCAGCGTCGTCCGTTTCCGATTTCAACCAGCGCGCCTATGAGCTGTTTGCGCAACCCCTCGTCCAGGCCATGTCCAGCGAGCCTGCCGCCAAGCTGGCGCGCGACCTGCACCCGGAGCGGGTGCAGCGCTGGGCCATATCCGATAGCAATCCCTGGCTGGCCTGGTTGAAGCCGGCAGCAGAGACGGTGCGCGCGCAGCGCAAGCCCCTCGGCCCGGATCACCCGTGGCGCCAGCTGGAAGCAGCGGGTTCGGAACTCATTGCCGCCTCCCTCGACTACTACCGCGATGTGAGCAATGCATTCAGCGAAGCCGCCTTTTTCGAGTTATACGGCAACCTGTTTGCCCTGACGGCGGCTGATATCGACGGCAAGCCGAAGATCGAGCAGGCCGTCGAACTGGGACAATTGCCGGTCGTCAAGGCCGCGCTCGCCGATGTCGGCAAGGGCGGCTACCCGGAAGCGGTGGCGCGCATCGGCTTCCTGCTCCAGCGCCATGGCCAGCCGCTGCCGCTGTCGCGGCTCGAATTGCGGGCGGAACTCGCCGACAAGCATCGCGCGCTATTGCCCGAGGGCTCGCCTGATGAGCTCCGGCGCATCCGCGGTGTTCAGGAGATCATCGTACGCTTCGACCCCGAAGCCGCGCTGGAAACGCTGCCGGCCCTGCTGTCGGACCCGGCGGACAGAAAGAAGTTGTTCAAACTGGTGGATGCGATAATCAAGGACATGGGCGCAGCAGGCCAGGAGCCGACGCAGGAGCAATTTGCGGCCTGGGAAAAGGTGCAGAAGGTGCTTGGCAGGTCGAAGCAGGCTGGCGGCAAGTAATCTGCATTCTGGTTTCAGCAAATCTCATCCTAAAGGAGCAAGCAGATGGCCAAGAAGATGCGCAGCCCCGTCCTCGAAGGCAAGAAGGCCTTGATCGTCGGGATCGCCAACGACTCCTCGATTGCCTACGGATGTGCCAAGGCATTCCACGAATTGGGCGCGGAACTGGCGATCACCTATCTCAATGACAAGGCCAAGCCCCATGTCGAGCCGTTGGCACGCGAAGTGGAGGCGCAGATATTCGCTCCCCTCGACGTTTCCAAGCCGGGCGAACTGGAAGACCTGTTCAAGCGCATCAAGAAGGAGTGGGGGCACATCGACATCATGGTGCATTCGATCGCTTCGGCCAACAAGGAGGACATCAAGGCAGGCCTGCTGGAATGCTCGGCAGAGGGTTTCGCGCTGGCCATGGACATTTCGGTCCATTCCTTTATTCGTATGGCCAGACTTGCCGCACCGCTCATGAAAGATGGCGGCACGATGTTCGCCATGAGCTATCACGGAGCCCGCAAGGTGGTTCCCAATTACAACGTGATGGGTCCGGTCAAGGCGGCGCTTGAGGCGGCATGTCGCTACCTTGCCTATGAGCTCGGGCCGAAGAAAATCCGTGTTCACTCGATTTCCCCGGGTCCGCTCAAGACACGTGCCGCATCGGGACTGAAGAATTTTGACCTGATGATCAACCAGGCAGTCGATCGCGCGCCGGTAGGCGAGCTTGTCGACATCATGGATGTCGGCTTTGCCTGCGCGTTTCTCGCCACGCCCTATGCCCGCCGTCTCACCGGTGAAACCCTGTATGTCGACGGCGGCGTGAATATCATGGCCTGAAGCGACCGACGTGCCCCCTTTTCAACAAGGAGATATCGATGTCGCAGGATTCCCGAGACCAGGGTGTCATCCAGGTGCTGCTCGACCGGTTTACCAAGCAGCGCTTGCCAAGGGCCATGCAGATGCAGGAAAGGGTCGACAGGGGCGAAAAACTCGAGCCCTTCGAGGTAAACCATCTCACCGAGATGCTGGCGGATGCGCAACATCTCAAATCCCTGATCGATCGCCATCCGGAATACGAGGAACTCGTTCTCAAGGCGTTCGCCCTCTATACGGAAATCGTCAAGAAAGCCACTGACAACGAATCAAATTGAACAACCGGTCAGGCAAGGAACTGAAAGGCGCTGACCGCCAGCAACTCAGGACACTGCCTTGCCCATTTGTTCGCGGCGGTATTTGGCAACCAACCCTGCCACCGCGCATGAGGCCATCCGGGTCATCACCGAGTCGGCGCGACTGGTGAGGATGATTGGCACTTTTGCGCCAAGCACGATGCCTGCGGCGTCGGCGCCTGCCAGGAAGGACAGGCTCTTGGCCAGCATGTTGCCGGACTCCAGATCGGGCACGACAAGGATATTGGCGCGGCCGGCCACCGGCGAGTCGATCTTCTTGATCGCAACCGACTCGAGGTTGATTGCATTGTCAAGGGCAAGCGGGCCATCCAGGATCGCCCCCGTGATCTGGCCGCGATCGGCCATCTTGCACAGGGCGGCGGCCTCGATCGTCGATGGCACATCCGGGTTGACCGTTTCCATCGCAGACAGGATTGCGACCCGAACCTCCGCGAATTGCATTGCATGCGCAAGGTCGATCGCGTTCTGGATGATGTCGATCTTGTCCTTCAGGGTGGGCGCGATATTGACGGCGGCATCGGTAATGATCAGGGTTTCGGAGTAGCTGGGAACATCCATCACGAAGCAATGGCTGACGCGGCGGGCAGTTCGCAAACCGCTCTCGCGCCGGACGACAGCCCCCATCAGTTCATCCGTATGCAGGCTCCCCTTCATCAAGGCCTCGGCGCTGCCCTCGCGAACCAGTTCGACCGCTCGCTCGGCTGCAGCATGGCTGTGCGGCACATCAATAATCGGGACGCCGCTGATGTCGATGCCGAACCGCTTGGCGGTCGCCTCGATCTTGTCCCTCTGGCCAACCAGCAGCGGCGCGATCAGGCCGGCCTTTGCAGCATCCATGGCGCCGGTCAATGAGGCTTCATCACACGGGTGCGCCACGGCAACGGATGTAGGCGGCAAGGCCTTGCAGAAGTCGATGAGTCGCTGGTACTTCAGGTGTGGATGATCCATTCGAATTTTCCTCCATCAGACGTGTAGATTAGCGCCATTCGCTCATGATTGCCTTATCCCGGAAAGGCAGCCACTCCTTGCGGTTCATGCAGGAAGGCGATCACTCCGGGGAAATGCTTACCTACACACCCTTAGGTAGGCCTCAACCGCAGCAAAACGCAGCGGAAAGCCAATGATGACGTCAAGAAGACCAGGGATGGGGGCTTTTATTGGCGATCGATCTAAAGCGGCTTTGCAAACGAGGGAGGAACATCGATTTTCGGCTTTTCATACTCGGACCACAAAATTGAGCAACCCGAAGCCGCCAGTGCAAGAAAAAACAGGAGAGTATGAAGGCATGCGATTCACGCAAAGCACCATGGGGCGTAAATGGATGCCGTTCGACGTCTTGACCTCGGATCCTGACCGCGTTTTACTTCACGGGACAGCAAGAATCCGCCACATTATTACAGCCCGTGAACAACGGCCAGGACGCGGGAAATCACTTGCTGTGATTTCCCACTCCAATTCTTACGAAGACGCCCGGCTTAGTGTTCGCCCAGCACCGAAACCGTAATGGCCGCCACGACGTCGCTGTGCAGGGCGATCTGCACCTGCGCATCGCCGATCATCTTGAGCGGGCCTTGCGGCATGCGGATGTCGGCCTTCTCCACTTCGATGCCCTGCGCCATCAGCGCCTCGGCAATGTCGAAGTTGGTGACCGAGCCGAACAGGCGGCCATCGACGCCGGCCTTGCGGGTGATCTGCACCATCAGGCCTTCCAGCTTGGCAGCCTTCTCCTGCGCGGCGGACAGCTTCTCTGCCTGCTGGCGTTCCAGTTCGGCACGGCGCGTCTCGAACTCGGCCAGGTTCTCAGGCGTAACGCGCTTGGCCTTGCCCTGCGGAATGAGAAAGTTGCGCGCATAGCCGTCGCGCACCTTGACGACATCGCCCAGGTTGCCGAGGTTGACCACCTTTTCCATCAGAATCACTTGCATGGTCGTTTCCTCTCTCAGTGCAGGTCGGTGTAGGGCATCAGCGCCAGGTAGCGCGCGCGCTTGATGGCGGTGGACAG
>JAEHDO010000512.1 GCA_016880375.1 Betaproteobacteria bacterium
GCTTCTGCGCCGCCGGGATGAAGCGCTTGTCGTACTCGCGCGAGAGCAGCAGCGGCATCCAGTCGCGGGCGATCTCCGGCACCTGCTTCAGCACCGGCACGGCGCCGTAGGTCATGGTGGTCGGGCAAAGCGAGCCGTCCTCGATCTCGGCGAACATGACGTAGGCGGCGGCGCGGGCGACGTGCGCGCCCTTCTTCGGCTCGGCCCACGGTCCGGTGTCGCAGCCGTTGCGCTTCAGCCACGACAGGCACTCGTGCCAGGACGGGTGGAACTCGACCTCGTCGCGGCGGTTGCCGTAGCGGTCGAAGAGCCTCAGTTGCGGCGGATTGGCGTTGGCAAGCCGGCCGTGCTCGATCCACTCGGCGCTGCCGACCTCGGCGCCGCGCGCCGTCAGCCAGTCGTGCGCCCAGCCGGCGCCCTCGCGCGCGGCGGCTTCCTGCAGGGGAAGGTTGCGGGCGTAGGCGTTGTAGTTTTCCAGCGCACGGGCCTGGTTGAGGACCTCGTGCGTGGCGAGAAGCGGGGGGTGTTGGGCGTCCATATGCGGCCTCCGGAATGGCACAAAGCAATTGCTTGCTTGACAGAGTTTTTGCACTTTACTACCCTTCACGGCTCATCGCAAGGAGACCCCCATGTTCGAGCGCACCCTGTTTCAGGAAGAACACGCCCTGTTCCGCGACGCCGTGCGGCGCTTCATGGAAACCGAAGTGCAGCCGCATCGCGAGCGCTGGGAGGAACAGGGCTACGTCGACCGCGAGGTGTGGCTGAAGGCCGGCGCAGCCGGCTTCCTCTGCCCCTCGATGCCCGAGCAGTACGGCGGCGCCGGCGCCGACAAGCTCACCAGCGTGGTGCTGATCGAGGAACACAACCGCATCGCCGACTCCGGCTTCGGCTTCGGCCTGCACTCGGAGATCGTCGCCCCCTATCTCCTGCACTACGGCAGCGAGCACATCAAGCAGGCCTACCTGCCGAAGATGGCCAGCGGCGAGATGATCGGCGCCATCGCCATGACCGAGCCGGCCGCCGGCTCCGACCTGCAGGGCATCAGGACCACCGCGGTGAAAGACGGCGACCACTGGGTGCTCAACGGCTCGAAGACCTTCATCACCAACGGCTGGCATTCGGACCTCGTCATCGTCGTCGCCAAGACCGACGCGGCGAAGGGCTACAAGGGCATCAGCCTGTTCGTCGTCGATACCTCCATGCCCGGCTTCTCCAAGGGCAAGCGTCTGAAGAAGCTCGGCATGAAGGCGCAGGACACGGCGGAACTGTTCTTCGACAACGTCAGGGTGCCGGCGTCCAACCTGCTCGGCGACGAGGGCTCGGGCTTCGTGTACCTGATGCAGGAGCTGCCCTGGGAGCGCATGCAGATCGCCATCGGCGCCGTGGCGAGTGCCGAGGCGGCGCTCGCCTGGACCGTCGCCTACTGCCACGAGCGCAAGGCCTTCGGCAAGGAGGTCATGGATTTTCAGCACACCCGCTTCACCCTCGCCGAGCTGAAGACCGAGATCCAGATCGCGCGCGTCTTCGTCGACCGCTGCATGGAGCTGCTGCTGGAGAAGAAGCTCGACGCCGTCGACGCCTCGATGGCGAAGTACTGGACCACCGACCTGCAGTGCAAGGTGATCGACGCCTGCCTGCAGCTGCACGGCGGCTACGGCTACATGTGGGAATACCCGATCGCGCGCGCCTACGCCGACGCCCGCGTGCAGCGCATCTACGGCGGCACCAACGAAATCATGAAAGA